>CAYUYG010000405.1:0-2006 GCA_964449125.1 uncultured Coxiellaceae bacterium
AAGGTGGGTATTATAACAACTAAATTCATACTAAAGTTGCCTTTAATTTACTAAACTCTCCATTGCCCAGGGCAGTTAAAATAATGCTCGCAACTTGTAAATCCCCCATTTTAAACACGGTATTAAGTACCGCAATCCAAAATTCTAACCTTAATGTACGATGACAAATATCGCGTTTGTGCAGAATATCATTAATAATAAATTGAGCGGTTTGATTAACAAAATTGCTACAACGGTCATGACTGACGGGTGGTTTTCCATCTTCTCTAACTTCATCCAGCTCATCCAAATTTAAACAGATACTTTTGCTAAGACGATGCAAATTAAGTGCAACTTGTTCTACTTGCTGTCGTTGAAGCTTACTGAGACGACGCAAGGGTTTATCATGGGCAGTCAATTCATCCTTGTGCTTGACCAGAAAGTGTTGCGCTTCATCAATGCCTGCCCAGGGATTTTTACTTGCTGTCGATTTTTCTACTTGCTTTATGAGTGCATCAAGCTTTTTTTGCAATATACGTGCTGACGACATTTAAAATCTCCTTGGCCCACGATCCATGTCAAAATTACTCAAAGAGTAACAACAATTAATTAAGAAATTCTTAAGAAAGAAATTATACTTGTCCGGCAGGTCTCAAACCAATATAGTAAAAACACATGGACGAACAGGGAAGAAAACATGCTAGTTCGTAAAAACGCTCCTCACTACGCCGGCCCAAAAATCAATCGTATATTTATTCTCGATGAAGAACATCAAAAAACCGGCGCAGCATTAGCGACGCTCGATTGGATGCAAAATCCTTCCCAATCAACCGTTCAACTTTTTTCTCGTTTACACGATCGTGAAACTCAAATTTTTGCAAATATGCAAGCTGAAGACTTTAAACGCGTCGTGATGTTAGGCCACGCTAACAGAACACATTATGGTGACTACACACCGAAAGCGCTGGCCAAACAATTTGCCGAACAATTTGCCTTAACTCGATTAGACAAATCAATCGAGATAGGTTTGGATATAATTGGTTGCGAGCTCGGACTAATCGCTGAAAATGGACAGAGTTATGCACAGCAATTAGCTAATGAATTAGGCAAGCTGGGATTTACTAATTTAAAAATTCATGCCATAGCCAGCCCTGCACTCTTATCAGCGGATAAAGGCATGATTGTGGAAGTGACTGCGCACGCAGGTTCTGCTGCATTACTGGGAGCTCATGATGGTTTTATCACGGCCTATTTATTAGATTCAGAAGAAAAAGCTGAGCTGGATAAGGCATTCGCGGCTCAAGTTCCTGCTACGGTTGCCATTAAAAATATTATCGGTCATCAACCCATTACTTTTTTGCACAATGCTAATCCCAGCTTCATTTTACATCGCGCTGAAAATACCTTTATACCCGGTGAAAAACCGAGTATTCGATTACAAAGAATCATGGAAGATGAGGATTACAGAGAAAGACAAATACAATCTGAACAGAAAATGATGGCCTTGAAGCAAATAAATGCTCGTTTGGTACAAGTAAAAGAAAAACTCCACGCCGCAACCCATCCAGACAGTACTTTTTCTAAATTTAAAAAAACGGCGCATATAGGTGGAATAACACGCTTAAGAAAACAAATTGAAAATTTAGAGTTACTGATCACGGCAGTCGAAGCATCGGATCCCGAAGATTGGCAAGCCACCTTAAAATTTAATTTACAGCGTTTTCACACTATCACCATGATCAGGCCTAAAATCAGCACTACTTATAAATTATTACTACACTTAAGCGAATTAGACATCACCGCGACTGAAAAACACTCTCCAATCATCATCCCCTCTCATCTCGCTAAAAATTCTTTTACCACGCGCAAAGTTGAAAAAAAAGCGGAAGAGAAACAGGAAAATAAACGCCAAGAAAAGCAAAAAGATGGGCTGAAATACGGTAGCGATTTTAACATCCAGGAAAAAAGTGAAAGTACGCTACCCCACCTTAGTGAAAAAGAAAAGCGTCGTATAGCAATGAAACAAA
>CAYUYG010000406.1:0-2002 GCA_964449125.1 uncultured Coxiellaceae bacterium
AATAAGGCTGATAATTAATGTAACAAACAGATTTCAATATGCCACTGATAACATTTGGAATAAATCACAAAACTGCGCCCATTGATATTCGCGAGAAAATGGCTTTTTCTCCTGAAACAGCGCCACTTATGTTGCGTGATTTATTACAAATGGGTGCGGCAAATGAAGGGGTGATTCTTTCCACCTGTAATCGTACTGAACTTTACTGTAATACTGAAAACACAAATTTGCTGATGGATTGGTTTAAGCAACATCCACAAACCGCTTCCTGTTTGAAACCCGAGCATTGGTATTTTTATCAAGATGATGCAGCTGTTCGTCATGTGATACGCGTTGCCAGTGGTTTGGATTCCATGGCGCTGGGTGAACCGCAAATTTTGGGTCAGATGAAAGATGCTTTTGAATTAGCCCAACAAGGCGGTGCTGTGGGCAGTCGTTTGCATCGTCTATTTCAAACTGCTTTTGCAGTGACTAAACAAGTTCGCAATCATACTGAAAACGGTTTTGGATCCGTTTCTCTTGCTTATGCGGCGGTAGATTTAGCAAAACGAATTTTTGCCAATTTAGCGCAATGTCGTGTTTTGTTAATTGGTGCAGGACAAACCATAGAGCTCGCTGCGCTTCATCTTGCAAATCAAGGTGTAAAACGTATTGTTGTTGCAAACCGTGATCTAGAAAAAGCAGAACAACTGGCTGTTAAATTCTGGGGACATGGTGTCGCATTAACTGAAATATTTCTTCACTTGCAAGAAGCAGACATTGTAATTAGCGCAACGGGAAGTCAATTACCCATATTAGATAAAAAAAATGTGGCACGTGCATTGAAAATGCGCAGACGCCGCCGGCCTCTTTTTATGGTGGATCTTGCAGTACCGCGCGATATTGAAGCTGATGTTGCGAAATTAGAAGACGTTTATCTCTACAATTTAGATGATTTGCAAAAATTAATTGCAAATAATTTAAAATCTCGTGAAGAAGCGGCTAAACAAGCAGAAGCGATTATTGATATTCAAACCCAACATTTTATGCGTGAATTAAAAGCTTTAGATGCAGTGAATACAATTTGTGATTATCGCGATAAAGTTTCTAATTTATGTGAACAAGAACTCGCAAAAGCATTGGAAACTTTGCAAAAAGGCGAACTCGCTGAAATTGTATTAAAAGAATTAACGCATAAAATCGCTGGAAAAATTATGCATCTCCCCACCACACAATTACGTCAAGCGGCATTAGATGGTCGTGATGATTTACTAATCCTTGCGCGCCATTTATTTGATCTTTAATTTAAAAAATTTTAAACAATTTTTTAAAAACACGGAAAGATGGGCAACAACGATTTTCAGCAAAATTAAATTTAACTTGAAATTTATATAATAAAGGTTGGAAAATGGATGCCACCTTTATGAATGGGCGGATAATCTTATTACCGCGAATTCTCTTGAAGAAGTATTTAACCATGCTCGCAGGAAGAAACCTAAAAAAATTATTCGGTAATTCCATTTCTAGCTCTAGAATTGACTATCAGATTGCGCTCTTAGAAAAAATCCTCAGAATTTAAAGGGATAAATTCTAAATAATTCTTCTATCCTCTTGATAAATCTTGTAAAATGCTTTTTATGAAACCTTCTTTATATACCAAACTTGAAAACCTAGTTCATCGTCATGAAGAATTATCCAGTCTTTTGAGTGACGCCCAGGTTATTGCAGATCAGAATCGCTTTCGCGCTTTATCCAAAGAATATGCGCAATTGGATCATCTCGCTGCGAGTTTTCAAAGCTATCAGCGCAATTCAAAAGCTATTGTCAATGCAGAAAAACTGCGGCATGACCCTGATTCCGAAGTACAAGTGCTAGCTGAGGAAGAGCTTGCCTCATTACAAGAAGCGCAGGAAACGCTTGAAACGGAGTTAATGCTGTTACTGTTACCCCAGGATCCGAATGACCACCGCAATATTTTCCTCGAGATTCGTGCTGGAACTGGGGGTGATGAAGCAGCGATTTT
>CAYUYG010000407.1:0-1994 GCA_964449125.1 uncultured Coxiellaceae bacterium
AGCAATTGAAAAATGATGGCGCTAATAATTCAAACTCCGCCCCCCAACCATCTGTGACCCGTTTTTTAACCCTGTCAACAGCACATCTGCCTTCTCGTTCGGCTTCGTCCATCTTATCCTGATTGTGTAGCTCATGAACTGGGACATCATCCAAATGAGCGGTCCATTTGATATGATTACCTAAATAGCCATCCACTTCTAATTCCGTGCTCATCCCCAGATGATGAGCAAGTTCCATCTTTTTCAACTTGTTAGCAAACTCAATCTGACTTGGAAGATATGTCGTATTTTTTCTTTTTATTACATCCAACGTTAGTTGTTCGCGATTTATCACGCCAGAGTCCTCCAGTGTTTTATTCAAATGAGCGTTTCGTCCAAGTTTCGCAAATTAAAATCAACATTAGCCTGGTTTTTTCTCGCCACCATTCAATATAGTTTTGAAACAGGTCTTGATGATCCTGACCAATTTGAATCAAGTCGTGCGATATCATAATTGGAGCTGTCATTCTGAAAATTTGCAGCGCGTTCCCAAATCAAAAAAATTGTGTTATAGAATAACAGGCCTGCGCTCGCGAAAAGACTTTGTAACAGCATATGCTGTCTCGATCGCTTTTAATCCATCTTCGGCAGTCACGCCAGGCTTCTTTCCCTGGTTAATGCAGTCAATGAATTCTTGCATTTCAAGAAGATATGCTTGATCAAAGCGCTGTGGGAAATTTTCCACACATTCAATAACAGCACCGTTTTTATTGTAGAGCATCGCCATGTTCTTGGCTGGAATTGGACTAATACGGATATGGCCTTCGGTTCCTACTATCTCAGTTTCAATGTGGTACCCATGGGGTGATGTTCTGCCCGAATGTCCCATGCCCAAGCTACCGTTTTCAAACTGGTAAATAACGCAACCAGTTTCACAATCACCAAGTTCCTGGAATTCCATGTGTTTGACACTCGTGCCTTTTGCAAACACTTCCGATACATTCGAGCCAAGAAACCAACGCATCAAGTCGATATCATGACTACCACTATCAATAAAGATGCCGCCACTGCTTGCTGAATATCGGATACACCCCTCAACCACGGATTCCGGATCAAGGCTGGTAGCTTTTACAAGATATGGCGTTCCAATTGCACCTTCATCAATTTTCTGTTTGGCATAGGCATAGGAATGGTCATACCGGCGCATAAATCCGAGGAAAAACACTTGATCGGGATGGCGGTCAATAACGTTTTTAACTTGCTTGCATTCCTCGATGCTGACGCCCATGGGTTTGTCCGAAAAAACATGTTTACCTGATTGGATAGCTTCTGTAATTTGCCAACTGTGTTCAATATTGGGAGTGACAATCACAACAGCATCGATGTCTGCCTGTTCAAGCATTTGTCTGTAATCCTTATAGACATCCTGAACACCGAGTTCGCGCTTGGCAAATTCCAGTTCAGCATCAACAACAGAACATGCTGCAGTCAATTGCGCTCCGGGAATTTTAAACGCAATATTTCGGGCATGCACTGAACCCAATCTGCCTAAACCGGCAATTCCAACTTTGACTTTCTTCATGGTCCGACTCCTCAGAGATCTTGACGGATAATTACTTTCCCGTCGTGCTACTAATTACTAAACGTTCGGTAAATTCAACAAAACTGTTTTGTAATAGAACCGATGATATCACCATAAAAATCGCATGTCAACAGCTACTTGCACAAATATTCCAGTATTTTAGTTGGTTATTTTAGATTATCCCTCTATCAAATTTGACTTCTTCGCATTTTATCAACCGAACAATCACAAAACATTTCGGTAATTACTTTGGTATTGAATCTATACAATCACACGGTTTTCGTGTAAAGTAGAATTAATTATCAATCAGGAGAGCTTCATGAAAATACGAGAAATCGCAAAGCAAATAGGCGTTTCGCCTTCCACAGTTTCTTGTGTTCTGAATAATCGCAGCGGGGTCAGCGACGAGCGACGCGCTTATATTTCCGAACTT
>CAYUYG010000408.1:0-1990 GCA_964449125.1 uncultured Coxiellaceae bacterium
TTTGTAACGCGCAAGCTCCTGCTGCCCGTATCTTGTGTCTACTTGGCTTTCATCCCCCTGCTCAAGTTGCGGTAAAACACCGAGCTGCATTTCTCTTTTAAATATCGAAAAAAGACTCATGTTTGCGATTGGCATAGCACGCTGTTTTGCTAAACGTGATAACAAAACCCCATCCACGGTAACAGGCAACGCAGTTAATGTAGGCTGCTGCTTCAACACCAAACTATTATTATTGGTTACTTCGTCACGGGTTCGATCTTGCCAATTGCCTATTAAATAGGGATTTAAATTAAAATCCGCACAAAGAACAAGTTGCTCATCTGCATAACCTTCTAATAACGTTTTTATCATGCGCGTGTATTGATGACCGTAAGCTGATAATTTTCGATGGTCAACAACATGTTCATCGCCAGCAAATGGTAAATGGGCTAGCGCAATGAATTTTCTTTCTGAACCCTGTGTAAGCTGCCATAACTGAAAACGATTAGCCAGCTTAGCAAATAGAGAGGTATTCTCCGAAAAGTCGACACCGACTTCACTGACTTGATAATGTCTTTTTGCCAACATTAGCAATCCCCAATTTGGAAACCCTTGTAGCCTCGGTTTATGAAACGGCTCTGCCGTCTTACTATCGGAAAAAAATTCTCTTAAAACCGTGGATTTTTTGAGTGCTTGCAGAAAAGTTTGCACATGCAACGCTTGTATCGGTCCTTCACACAAACTAATGACTTCAATTGTCGGATGACGAGCAACCAATTCAGCAATCACTTTAGCGACAGACCGTAAACGCTGCAAATAATTTTCTTCTGTTTCTACGATGCCAAAACCATTGTTATAACCGATTGCCACCCCTTGACCACGCGTTTTGGCTTGCATCATGACATTCCAAAATAAAACACCCTGATGAACAATGGGATAATGATCAGATACTTTTGCAGATAGAACATCTCTACCGCCGAGACAAGCAAAGCTGGATTGACCTGAAGAAACTTCCTCATTAGTTACTCTAACTGGTTTGGATGGGAAAAATGATGACTGACTCTTCTCGCGACTATACATAACCACCTCTCTCTTTTTGTAATGTTCTCTTGTGTGAGAGGGTAGAGTGCCGCATCTACATTAATAGTTAAAATATATTAATTTAATTGTATTGATTAAATTAATTAATCATTGATCAATATCTTCGCCGCCTCCGGTTTGTTCACGGACGGCAAGGTTTTTGGTGTGAGTGGTAAGTTTGAAATAGATCCCCGTTTACACGGGGATGGGTGCAGAGAGGGTCTTCTGCCGTGATGTGCCAACGGCTGTATCATCCCCGCAAACGCTGGGAGCCATTCAGCCCTGATTCTGTGTAGATAAAATTAAGATTACCTAGATAGGCCAAACAAATTACCGATGGAATTAATCAGGAAAAATACGATTGGTGACATGATGAAAGAAAGAATGCCGGTAAATAAAAGAATGATCAGAATAACCATACTATACGGCTCCAGCTGCGACCATCGATAAGCAAGACGAGGAGGCAGTAAACTGCTTAATACCTTACTGCCATCCAACGGTGGCAAGGGCAGAAAATTCAGCACCGCCAGAACACAATTCACAATAATACCTGCTCCGCCCATGTAGATTAGCGGGACACCAAGCCAGTCATTGCCCATATGCACCATTGCGCTGCCACCTTTTGCAAGAGCGGCCCACAGAATCGCCATCATTACATTAGTTAAGGGGCCCGCTAGCGCGACCAGTGCAATATCACGGCGCGGATGACGAAGATTACGTGCATCAACGGGTACGGGCTTTGCCCAACCAAACACAAACTGAAAATTGGTCATCCATAAAACTAGGAGGGGAACCAGAATGGTGCCGAATAGATCAATATGCTTGATCGGATTCAAACTCAAACGGCCAGATAGACGGGCGGTTTGGTCACCAAAGTAGGAAGCCACCCACCCATGCGAGACCTCATGCAAGCTGATTGCAAACAGGCTAG
>CAYUYG010000409.1:0-1967 GCA_964449125.1 uncultured Coxiellaceae bacterium
CTCGAACGAGGTGAGCGACAGGTCCGACAGGATGATCTTCAGGTTGCGGATGATGATGCGAAGGTGCACTCGACCAATGACCTTGAAAAGTAATAATTTCGCCTAATACCAAATTGGATTGAGGACGATTTCGTTTATCGAAAACGGTGCGAACTTCGCGATATGACACATCGTTTAGCAATCCCTGACCACGTTGTTCTGCTTCCAATAGGTTATTCGCATCGAATAACATGACATCAAATTCATTAGTATTAGGTGTTTCAATAACCAGAATTTCGCAATCAGTGCATGCGTTAATTCCAATGTCAGTATTAGCTGGACAATGTAAAACAATGGGCTTTTGTTCAAAATAACCCGCGCGTTCCACAGTTTGAAGTCTATTTAAAAAACTTAGTTCTGCCTTACCTGTCATTAGCAAATACGCTGCTTCAAACGGTGATTTAGAAAGAAAACGCTCGCCGCTGCGTAGCTTATGACAAGAAAAATTCATGCCCATCTCAGGATCGTCAACCATGTTTAAAATAGCGGTTTTGCCGTCCTGAAAATGGTTTTGCCGTATTAAGCTGGGCTTTGCTACGCGGCTTGCATCATGCTGCCCTTGCTTTAATCGTTCATGCTGCCAAATTTTCGGTACATTATTATATTCGCGAATAAAATAAGATAACTCGGCAAAATCAGGCATAGCAGGTGCGCAACCGTGGCGTGTTACCACCAGCGCGCCTGCCGCATTGGCATACGTCATGGCGATATCCCAGGACTCGCCTATCAGCAAACCCCGCAACAATCCCGACATAAACGCATCCCCTGCACCTAACACATTTAATACCTCTACAGGAAAAGCGCGGCCTGTAAGCGCTTGAGATTGATCGGCAAGAAACACTTGGCAACCTTGCTCACCCATTTTTACTACAATCGGAGCGATTGTTTGTTTACGCAATCTAGGAATAGCGCTCTGTACGCTCGCTTCGCCACTTGCAATACATAACTCTTCTTCCGTGCCAATAATTAAATCGCAATCTGCGATTATTTTTAAATATTCCGCGCTCACGTCTTCACTGGATTGATAGCGCGTTTCACCATCACCTAAAGCTGTCAGTCCCCAGAGAACGGGGCGAAAATCCAGATCAATTATCACCGCAGTGCCCTGTTCGCGTGCCAATTTAACAGTATGATGCGTAGTAGTACGCATTGCTTCCGTTGATAGCCCGGTTCCCGTGATCAATAACGTTTTAGCCTGTGCGAATAACGCAGGTTGTGCATGTTCCGATTTGAGCTGCATATCTGCACAATCATTACGATAGAAAATTAAAGGAAAATGGCGAGGCGGACATATGCCCAATAAAACTAATCCCGTCAAATGCTGATTGGTTTCATATAATAATTCAGTACGAACTTTTTCTTGCGTCAGTGTCTGCTTTAAAAACTGCCCCATTTCATCGCGACCGACACACGAAAACATCATTGATTGCAGACCTAACCGCGCTGTCCCAACGGCAATATTGCCTGCACAACCACCCAGGTACTTGCGGAATGTTTTTGCATCAGCCAGAGAGTCATGAATTTGTTCTGCATACAAATCAACTGCCACACGCCCCATACAAATGACATCGATGGGACGGTTTATATCAAATTGAAAATTCATGTTAGTTTAACCTGACAGGTTGCTGTGTTTGTAAAGAGTGATTAGCAGCTGCTGCAATACGGACTGCCTGCAAACCATCATGGCCGCTCACCGGGCTGGCTGCACCGGTTGACCAAGCTTCATAAAAGGCCGTTAATTCAGCAACAAACGCGGTTTGATAACGTTCTAAAAAGAAAAACAAGGGATTGGCTAACTTGGTTTCATTCTGCAACATTAACGTAACTGCATGTTGCAATCGATGGTTACCCAATAAAGCACCGCCATCGCCGCTCACTTCCACGCGTTGATCATACCCGTAAACGGCTTGCCGGCTATTATCAATGAC
>CAYUYG010000410.1:0-1953 GCA_964449125.1 uncultured Coxiellaceae bacterium
TTATCCAAAGTATATCCCTAAGTAAAAATTTAAAGCGTATTTAAAAAAATACCACGGCCTTGTCGTAGGTATGCAACAATTTGCCATCCCCAACCGCAAAGCTTTTGAAGATGAATTACGCAAGAGAATGAAAGAAAAATGGATGCATCTCATATGGTGGAATAATTGTGCGGATTTTGCTGACAAGCTTTTATTAGCAGGCGGTGTACCCGCAGCAGAAATTAATCCCGCCATGATTCATCGTTTCCATGATCACACCCACTATCCCTTAAAAAGCGTCTTAACTGCCCCTCACATTTCTTTAAGACATGATTTACATCAAACCTTACAGCACATCACCACATTGTATTTCTATCCGGTTGCTTCTCCAGATAGGATTGAACAATTAACGTCTGATATAAAAGACGCTAATGCAGTTATCCTACTGGGTCATGATACAAAGAAAACTGCTTATTTTATGATGAATGGTCGTCTACTTCAAAAACAAAGCATCGCTATTTCATTTTCAGCTAGCTTAACGAATCGATTAAACGCCGCAGAGAGAGACAATGAAGGTAAGATCAAAGACAATGACATCACGCAAAAAATAGTATCGCGCCTGCATGCTAAGCAGCATTACGCGCCCATCAAAGAATCTTTTTTTCAATCCGCCACCGCAGCAGGCATGCCAGAAACTAAAGCCAGACATTATAGTAAATGCCGTGCAAAACATGGTATGTCACATGAAGATGCTCGCTTTGAGGCTGATCCTGGAGTAATGACTTTCTTAATGACGCATAAAACAACGCTTTATTTTTTTTCGCTCTTTAATCCACTCATTGCCTTAGCAACCTCTGCCATCATCGCACTGGATGAAAGCAACTGGAACCGTCAAGTTTTTAGTAAGTTTTTCCCGTACAAAAAATCTGACGAGCCCGCCAAAAAAGCGGATTTAACGATAGAAGAAAAAGTATTGGCCTGTACAAGACAATTTTAAGAGGAAGGCCGTACGATATCGCACGACCTTCGTAAAAATTAAGAAACTCGGGGTAAACGATATAAATCTTGAATAAATTTTTTGATATTTTCTCGCGCGGCTCCTTCATTTGCCATACGCAAACGTTCAACACCAGACAGGGAATCATTTAATTTTGCGGTATAAGAACTGATAACATCTTTATCGTAAATATAGACCTTCTTTTTTACGTCTTCTAAACGATAATGCACTTTAAATTTCACCGTCATGTCCAAACCAACATAGGGTTGATCTAAATTCATTACGTCAGCTGTTAAATTATATTGTGCTTTGCGTAAGGTTTTATAAAGATGTGCGCTCTGTAAAGATTGAACCAATGCAGCTTTGAAATTGTTGTTACTGATTTTTGACACACCTAATGCTTGCGTTTCCTGACCGCCTTCGACATTTTTCACATCGATATTGGTTAGTAATGATAATCTTTTTGGAGTTTTAAAAGTTTGCGGCGCATACGTCATTTGGCCAACGTTTGCATTGCTTGCACAACCACTCAGCCCCATCACACTCACCACCACCGCACCCAATAAATAATTCTTTAGCATTTTTCTTGTTACCCTTCGTATAAATAATATTCAATATGAAAAAAATTAATCTAGGGATTGTACAAAATGACGATGGAATTGCAATCTAAATTCAGCTTTCAGCAGCCCGTTTACAAGTATAAACGGGCATAGTAAATACGCATAAAACTGTGATTGGCTACTTATACACCAAGCTTCGCACACTGGAAATAAGTCACTTTAACATCATCTGTATCCGCCATAGCACTCAAATTAAACCCTTTGAGGCTAGTGGTAGTGGGAATGGTAAAATAAACATAATTGGTATTTAAATTCTGATCCTTAGCATATTTCCCGACTTTAGCCGGTATCAACCCGTAACCCCCCTTCCACCTAGTAAACCGGGACGTAAATTCCAGTTAACACCCTTTATAAGCA
>CAYUYG010000411.1:0-1953 GCA_964449125.1 uncultured Coxiellaceae bacterium
AGAATGTCGTGCAACAAAGTTCAACAATTTATATTTCT
The DNA here is from genome assembly GCA_964449125.1 of uncultured Coxiellaceae bacterium. GTDB lineage: Bacteria > Pseudomonadota > Gammaproteobacteria > DSM-16500 > DSM-16500 > Aquicella. Next base: position 39 of record CAYUYG010000411.1, read on the forward strand.
ATTTAGGAAATATTTAAGAATGCTGATGAGAAAAATAAGTTTCCTAGCAGCATTGCAGATAGTTTGGCTGAATCACGATTAAATAGTATTTAAAAAAATCTATATTTACGGCAATTGAATTTTTGGTAAGGCGCCATGAAGTAGGTTTTGCTTAATTAAATGAGATGAACCATTTAATTTGAGTGGCAATGCAGACAAAAACTCAACTGCCAAGAGTCATTAAGTAGTATTTTTTATAAGAGGTTAATATGAGCGAGGTTGCGAGATTCTCGATTGAGTATACTCGTTTTTTAGATCCTAAGGGTGAAGCACAACAAGATTTGCCAACATTCGCGAATATTGTTGATGAATTATTAAAAATGTATCAGCAAATGATGCTTGCTCGTCTCTTTGATTACAAGGCAGTAGCTTTACAAAGAACAGGAATGCTCAATACTTATGCTTCGACATTAGGTCAAGAAGCCATTTCAGTCGGAATTGGCTTGAGTATGCAGCAAAAGGATGTTTTATGTCCTTTTTATCGGGATTATGCTGCACAACTCATTCGTGGTGTAAAAATGAGTGAAATTCTTAGTTATTGGAAAGGAAATGAATGGGGTAATCATTTTAGCGAATGTCCTTTAGATTTTCCTATTTGTGTACCAATAGCGACTCAACTTTTACATGCTGCAGGCGTTGCAACCGCTTTTAAACTACGCAAACAAGCGAGGGTTGTTGTATCCACTTGTGGTGACGGTGCCACGTCCGAAGGTGATTTTTATGAAGCTTTAAATATCGCGGGTGTATGGCAGTTACCTATTGTGTTTGTCATTGATAATAATCAATGGGCTATTTCTGTGCCCCGTAAAAAACAATCTCATGCGCAAACGTTAGCGCAAAAGGCCATAGCAGCAGGAATTCATGGTGAACAGGTGGATGGCAATGATGTTATCGCCATGAAGTTTGTTATGGATAAGGCGGTTGCCAAAGCACGGCATGGACAGGGTCCGAGTCTTATTGAAGCCTTAAGTTATCGATTATGTGATCATACAACTGCTGATGATGCCAGTCGTTATCGCCGTGAAGAAGAATTGCAACAAGCGTGGCAGGAAGAACCGCTAAGACGTTTAAAAAATTATTTAGTTAATCAGAAAATTTGGTCAGAAAGAGAAGAAGAGAATTTTAAGAAAAAATGTGAAAAAAGCATTGAGATCGCTGTGCATGAATATCTTTCCTTAGCTAAACCGGCTGTAACCGACATATTTGATTATCATTATGCAGAATTACCTCATGATCTAATGGAGCAACGTATCGAAGCCGAAGCATTATTTTTGTTAAGCAAGGATTTGCTCCATGGTTGAAATAACATTGATAGAAGCCATTACGCAAGCTTTGGCTTATGAAATGACTGAAGACAAAGACGTTGTTATATTGGGCGAAGATGTGGGTATTAATGGGGGTGTATTTCGAGCAACCACTGAATTATTCAAAAAATTTGGTGCCAATCGAGTGTTAGATACACCTTTAGCCGAGTCAATGATAGCGGGTTTGACGATTGGAATGGCCACTCAAGGTTTAAAGCCTGTTGCCGAATTTCAATTTATGGGATTTAGTTATCCGGCATTAGATCAAATTATCAATATCGCAGACCGTTTTCGCGCTCGTAAACGTGGACGTTTACATTGTCCCTTAGTATTTCGCATGCCCTATGGGGCAGGAATTCATGCCCCTGAGCATCATTCTGAAAGCACGGAAGCTATTTTTGCACATACCCCCGGTTTACGAGTCGTGGTGCCTTCATCACCCGCACGAGCTTATGGTTTATTATTAGCCTCGATCCGCAACCCCGATCCAGTCATTTTTTTAGAACCGACAAGGTTATATCGTTTAAATAAGCAAAAAGTAGCTGATACAGGTGAAGCCTTACCTTTAGATA
>CAYUYG010000412.1:0-1952 GCA_964449125.1 uncultured Coxiellaceae bacterium
AATGGCACGCAGTGGTCAATGCAACAATGTTCATCTTCCCCCGAAAGGGGAAGATAGCTTGTTTTGTCGCTCCAGCTTTTCCTTCCTCTCTCAGGGGAAGGTGCCGCAATGCGGCGGATGGGGTGCATCAAAGTCTCTTGTAACGATCATTCCGTTGGGCTTCGTTACCTCAGCCCAACCTACATTGCTTTCTTACTTAGTAACAACCGCCGCTAATTTTTCGACATTTTGCTTTAAATGGTTCGCATTAATCGTACCGATGATGACACTCGTCACCCCCGGCTCTGCGAAAATGCATTGCAAGGCATTCGTAATGGGATCGATAGCTGACAAAGTTTGCAAATGCCCGCTCGCGAAGGCTTTTTTGATAAACACGCCTTTTTGTTTGGCATGTGCGTACTGAATCACTTCCCGTTCATCTGTGTAAGCAGGATTTAACGTCACCATCACCACATCAGAACGATCAATTGCTAACAAACCACCCGCAATTGTTTTCGTCGACATACCGTAGCTGCGAATTTTTCCTGCCCGTTTTAAATCATCTAACACAGAAAAAATAGCCTGCTGCTCGATAATATGGACATCGTCACCGTTTGAATGCACTAGCACACAATCCAGATAATCGGTTTGCAAACGCTGCAAGCTGCGCTCAACACTCTTTACAACAGCAGCAGGAGAAAAATCAAATTGTGATTCACTGTTCACAAATTCTTCGCCGACCTTAGTACTAATGACCCAATCCTTGCGTTTGCCTTGCAACAATTTTCCTAAACGCTCTTCGCTTACGCCATAAGCGGGTGCGGTATCCAATAAATTAAGACCAAGCTCTGCCCCTGTATCAAGCAAATGCAAAATCTCGGTATCAGAAGGAAGAGTAAAGGCATCCGGATATTTTACGCCTTGATTACGTCCAAATTTGACGGTGCCGAGTCCCAATACACTAACGTGGATATCACAACTGCCTAAGCGACGCTTTTGCAAAACGCTTCCTCCCAAATCGGTTGAGCAAGCGGTGGCATTGGCCAGGAACGCAATTCTCGCAAATCAAAAAGTTGCGGTACAATTTTTAAAGTTTGTAAATGTTGAATAACATCAGCGGCAAGTTTTGGCGCCAGCGCTAATTTGGTTGGCCAGCCCACAATAATATTATTAATCGTTTTAGCAAACGATGTTTCTGGTTTAAACCCGTTTTTCTGCAGAGGTTCGGCACGATCAATCATAAAACTTGCAAACTGTACCCCTGAGAAATCTAGCCAGGGAAAAAGCCCAGACAATTCATTGCGTGCTGCATCGATTTGCGCACTGCTAGAAAGGGTAACGCCATTTTCAGCCAATAATCCGCCGAGATACCAGACGGTGCTGCCATCATTCGTGTAATGGGTGGTGATGGTAATACGCGGCCTGCTGCCTAACCCTAAACAATGCGCGTAGAGTGGTGCGTTATACGGAAGTTTCGCCATGACCATGTGCAGAGGACGACGCTGCATCGCCACTTTTTTCGCACCCAATTTATTACTGATAATTTCATTGCCCGCACCGGCAGTAAAAATAAATTGTTGTGCGCTCACCTCAACTGATTTACCTGCCATGTACACGGTCGCTGACACTAAATGACCGTTTTCATCGAGCTTTAATTCTTCGCTACTTAAAGGTTCGATTTTAAAAATTGCATCTTGATTATCTTTAACTAATTCTCGCACCAAGGTCGGCACATCAATCACTAATTCATTCAAGGAAAACACATCACCTTTGAAGGACGTGTGCTGAAAAACACTGGGATAATGTTCACGTGCCAGCGGTTCAACTTTACTGGAGAGCGCCGCTCCGGCCAAAAACCCGGTCAATTTTGACGTGAAGCGCTGCGGCGCCCACAGATAATGGTTTTTGGAAAGGACGGGCACATTCGATAAATCAATTTCACCAGCTCCAGCCAAACACTTCTCCCACAGCAA
>CAYUYG010000413.1:0-1952 GCA_964449125.1 uncultured Coxiellaceae bacterium
ATCGCTTGCAGTGGTTGCCCAATGCAACCATAAATAAAGACTTTCCATCCGATGATCCAGAGAAAGTTATTTTTTAAGTTTACAAATGGAAATTGTTTCGTGCGTCATCGCTTGCCGGTCATCGGTAATATTGCCGCATTGCACCGTTTTTGAAAAACCGAGGTTGGCGGCAATCTTTTGCATTTTTGGCAATGAGTCTGGCGAGCCGAGTACATACAATATGGCTGGCTGTACGCGCTGCACAAACTGATTAACTTGCGCAGGCACTTCGTACTGCGATTGCAAAAAAGGCACCCCGGCCACCCGCCATTGCTGAGGTAAAAATGGTAAAAGATAGGTGAGCGGACGCGGATTGACGTAAAACGCATACGCCGGATAAGGCACCAAGATCAGTGCAGCGCTTTTTTCTTGTTTGACCCAACTTGGCATTGACACATTGAAATAACTACCTTGAAACCAAGGAGCGCGCACCATATGCGTTGATGCCATGGTCAATACTAAAAAAATATAAATGGCTGTTGCGACAGAAAAACGCCAATCCCGATCACGCAGCAAATGATGAAGCAATAAAAAAATAACGAGTGGCGCGAGCATTTCCAACACCACAATATAACGCATGATTGAAAAATAGTATTGCCACACGATATACGTCACTAGAAAAAATAATAACAACCAATTAATCGCGATAGATTGGGTGCGCGATTCTTTTTTTCTGAACAATCCCCACGTCAATGCGTACCAGCTAAATAACACGTACAAAATGGCAAAACGAAAATCTCGAAAATCCGTGTCGCCAGTACGGCCATCAAATGAAAAATAAAAGGGATAAAATAAAGTTTGTAGCCAGCCATGCGGTAAAAAACGCGGATCCTTCCAGTTATACGCAGGAAAATCTACGGAATGAAATACGCCGTTTAGTAAGGGAAAAATGGGATTATGAAATTTTAGCCATAAATGCAACATCCAGTAACCGGACGATAACAACATGCCTAACATCACAGCGGTGCCAAAACAAACGACATACTTTAAACGCTGCTGCCAGGGAATCGGACAAGCTAACAAGGCACCCGCTGCTCCCACTGCAAATACAGCCGCCGTTAATTTTGCGCCAATGCCAATGCCAAGCAACACGGCTCCCAGCGTAAACCATCCCCGCGACAGACTTTGCGTGTGCGGGTAAGCCAGCCAACAACGCAATTGCAAATAAACAAAACCCAGCACAAACAAACTGACCAAATCATCATGCTGAAAGGAACCGACACCCGTGAGCGCAGTCGGTCCGTACAAACCCAATAAGGCCAGAATCAGCGCGAATAGTGTGGAATAACGCACATCCCCCAAGGATTTCAACAACAGATTGGCGATGCAATACAGCAGCCAGATATTAAGACCATGTAAGGCACCGAGCATAAAAACGGCCGCGGTTGGCGGAAAATAGTTAATCAAAAAATAAGTTAGGAAATCAAGTGTAGGCGTAAAGTAGACATGCACAAATGAACTCGGCCAATAATCCATTTGCCAGCGCTGATGCAAAAAAACAAACGGATTATAGTAATGATAATTCGCCAGATCCCAATTTAATTCCTTGCCCAACCAGAGCGCAATGAAACCGCCAAGTAATAGACAAACAAAGATGATCAGAAGCGATTTAGCGGCGATAAAACGGCGCTGCGTAGTCATCGCTGCTGCTCTTTACCAATATGCAAGTTGAGCAGGCTCATGAAAAAACTACCGAACACGAGTTGTACGCCGAGCACTAAGATAGTGACGGCCGGAATTAACAAACGCATCATTTGCACTGGATTTAAGGCACCAAAAGCCGCGTGTTGCCAGAACCAAAAGCCATAACAAGCGCCCGCACCGCCTATGAGCGCAAGCACTAAACCAAGGATCAAACCACGTTCAAGTGTGAAGTATTTTAATACGGCGAATAAATAATTATGCGGTTTACC
>CAYUYG010000414.1:0-1934 GCA_964449125.1 uncultured Coxiellaceae bacterium
CCTTGAAAGGCTTAAAAACCAAAGCCGCGACCTTAGACTAGATACTATTTATTGTAACCTATCCGGGTAGGTAAAGACGGGCGCCATTATAACCTTAGTTCAAGAAATTGTCATACTTATGAGCTGCTTATTAACTATTGCCAGCTAAATATCCAAATTTGGATCGTGATAGATCAATAAATGAACATATTTTCGCCACCCCCGCCAATAGGCGCGGCCCAGCCCGATTAATCCAATCTGGGGGGACGGTGAATAATAGGTGGTTTTGCACAGCAATCATTGATGGATAGCGCTGCCAACGACGCTGCCAATCTTGATCCGTACTGGCCGCTATGATGATTTGGGGCTGGGAAGTCAGCACCGCCTCGAGGCTTACTTCAGTGGCAATACTCGGCGCATTAGCAAAGACATTCCGACCACCACATAGATCAATCGCCTGATTAATCCAGCTTTGTTTATTCACCGTCATTAATGAATACGGTCCAATCTGATAAAACACCGTGACAGGTTTACTATGAGCGTCGTGCTGCGTTAATGCCGTCAGTTTAGTCAGGAATTCATGAGCTACTTTGTTTGCCACTTTTTCTGTTCCGGCCAAACAGCCGAATAGACGCATGGATCGCGCCACATCATCGAGACGTTCGGGTTTATTGACGTAAACGCTGATTCCCATATTTTTCAGAATTTGTAAATCGCGAACAAACAAGTGATCCCAGGTAATAATCAAATCAGGTTTCAGTGCGATTATTTTTTCGAGATCGAGGCTTGCGTAAGAACCAATGCGCGGTATTTGTAGAGCTTTTGCGGGATAATCACTGCCACTCATGACTGCGACGACTTTTTCCCCGGCACCAATTGCAAACAAAGTTTCCGTGATGTCCGGTGCCAAACTGATGATACGCGTTGCGTGATGATTTAATTTTATGATATTGCCCGCATCATCGCGCACAGTACAGGCTGCATAGGCTATCAATCCAGGCAAAACTAGATACGTTACAATACCTACCATCATCTTGGCAGCCATGCTCATGCAGCTTGATTGCCTTTTAATCCATATCTCATTACGCTGCCCCACGCATCTGCTATCTTTGGATTGTTTAAAAAATTAAAGGATTCTGCATAATGAAAAAATCCATTGCCGTCCTTTAATATTATCACGGTATTTTTTTGACTAAATTATAAGGCACACCTTAAGTAATGAAACTCTATCACTACTTCCAATCCAGTGCAGCCTATCGCATACCAATAGCACTTAATTACAAAGATTTCTTGCGAATTAGTGACAGTGGATTTAAGTCAACGCGCTCAGTTAAGTGCAGTTTGGTGGCTCAAAAGAGCTGATAACACGAATTTCAGTGCGCGATGGGTTCCAGAAAATATACCAACACTCATTATTGGAGCAAGTGACGACTGCATTACTCCTATAACTTTATTTGAAAAAGACAAGCGCTTTTCTAAAAAGAACATAAGCATTGAAACAATACAGGATGCTGGGCATTTTCCTTGGCTAGAGCAAATGCAAATTGTAAAAGGAAAGTTTAAATTGTTTTTTGATAAAAATTTATATAAATAGCCTTCAAATGCAGTGATTGGTTGAATTTGCGAATCAGAAAAGCATCGCGGGTGAATCAGCTTCACCCGCAAGAAATATTCTAAAAAACAAACTTCACGATTGCGATAATGACCAGGACAATGACAAATGCGCGATCCAGTAAACTGATTGCATGTCTCTCTATTGAACCATCGGAAGGTAGCGGTGCATCGCCTTCCACACCTAATGCTGCTGCCCCGCATTCAGTTAACAAAGCTTCATTATTTTCCAATCCCGAGCCAACTTTTTTGCGCCAGCAAGAAAGCACCTGCACAAAATGACCGCCCAGGGCAAAAATAAAAGTAAAGAGACGTACAGGCACCCAATCAAGAACACGCTGCAC
>CAYUYG010000415.1:0-1926 GCA_964449125.1 uncultured Coxiellaceae bacterium
ACTATTCATCGCATGCAAGGACTGCCAATGTTGAAAAAATGCTTCGACGCGATGAGAGGAGAAAAAACAGGTAAGAACAGGAAGGGTGAACGATTTGAAAGTATTGAGATATTATTAACAATAAGCATTGAAGTTAAACATTCTATCTTGGTACGCGTTGCCTATAATGGAGCAAATAAACCTAAAAGTTATCATATCGTCGATGCCACCTTCGGTGAAGCAAGTTTTCCAGCAACTGAAAAAGGCAAACGGGATTTTGATGTGATGATGAATATGCTAAAAATAGCCTACACTCTGAGCTATGGAGAGATTGGATATACGTTTGTTGGTAAATGTAATGCGCTAATGCAAAACAAAGCATTGCTATTTAAATCCACTTCGGATTTAGAAGAGCCTGATTTGACATTTCGTGAAAAAGTGAAGAGTAGCAAAGTGAGTAACGAAGAGAGAGAAGAAGTTGGCGGCACAAGCTACCGCAGAAGTCCCCATCATTGATATATTTATGCGTGCGGCATCGTCGATCGATGCCGCTAATATTGGCGTAGATGAAGCGCAGGGAGTTTATGTTTAGGCATATAATATTGAATAGCGCCGTGATTTAACCTAACCCGCATTATTTGATATCAACCCATTAGTTTGGAAAAGTTATCGGCTCTCTCACAGCTAGTGTTATAGAATAAAGCAACCTCGATGAAAGAAATAGCATTCTTTATTGTATGCGAGCGTCCTTTAACTATGCATTATTAGAATTGGATTGGGGTTCAGGCGGTGGGTTAGTTTGTTCCGGTTGTTCCGTTGATAATACTTGTTGGATTTGTGTCGTACGCACAAAAGCAAAAAAGAGTGGCATGGCCACGACCAAAAAAATCACGACGATCCATTTCCATAGAGGAGCTTGTTTGGATTCATGAAATTTGCGGATGATATGATGTTTGAGTTGCATGGCTTATCTTCCTTGTTGAAGCTCAGATATGTTCCAAATCAAAATTGACTATTACGCAAACCATTGTTGCAGTAATACTGATTTAGCGCAATATTACAGGGAAAGATGGCATGCTTTGAGTCATCACCAGCCTGCAGATGCTGTTTAGCGTTTAAAAATCTTTGAGTGGGTATCAAACCCAGATATTTGTTATCATGTTGTGTGTGCAGGGATGATGGGCAAGTCAAGATGACTTTAAGAAATAGATGGGTGAGCAGGCTTGCGATTGGTTTGTTGATATCCTTACCTTTAACCGCAAGCGCTTCTTTTATAGAATCGACGCTCGGGACAGCCGTGGTCAATGATGCGACCGCGAGTTATTACAATCCTGCGGCTTTAGTCTTACTCAAGAATACACAAATTATTCCCTTAGGTTCGATTGCCTATTTTCGTACGCGCTTTACGGGCCAATCCACGCTGTTGGCGACTGGTTTAACTGAAACGGGCAATGCCAGTTCGAATACAAATTATTTTTCCCCATCGTTTTATTTAGGCATTCCCACCACCGATAGGATTATTGTTGGCCTCGCCATTGTATCCAATTCTGCAAATAGAAATGCTGATGATAATTCAATTCTGCGCTATGTGCAGGCGAATAATAGTATGCAAGACTACGATGTGGTACCAGCATTAGCCATTAAATTAAACCAATACCTTGCTATCGGCGCGGGAGTTAATTTTTCGTACGCGAATTTTAATTTGAAACCGATAATTGGGTTTCCGAGCTCCAATATAGCAGATAGCCAAAGCAGTAATAAAAGTGATGGTACGGGTATAGGTGCCAATGCAGGCTTTTTAGTCAAGCTCAGTTCACGAACCGTACTGGGATTTAACTATCGGAGCAGAACGACGTACAATCTTAGTGGCAAAAGTATTTATGAAGGTACGCCGCAAGTTGTTTCCAATCATTATCATTATAAATTATGGACGCCGGCTCGCAGTGT
>CAYUYG010000416.1:0-1922 GCA_964449125.1 uncultured Coxiellaceae bacterium
TGAATGTCACGGTTTGATCATCAAAACGTCTGTCCTGAATGATCGTTAAGTTGTTTTGCAGATAACAAAGTTTGGTTTTGGCATTTCGTTGTATCGTTAGGGCGGGAAAATGTCCTGTTAGGCCATCATAACTAATTTTACCAATGATGCCTTCATTGCCGCCTACACCGCCACCTTGCACATCGTCTAGTTTAATTTCTGCTAATCGTTTTAAATCATTCCAGTACTCATAAATACTAAATGATTGAGCGTCCATAATATAAGTAGGTAAGGCTGCGGGTCCGTGTTTGGATTTTGCAAAAAAGCTGATTAAGTAAGCCCAGTGCGCTTTATTTTTGTTGTCTACGTAAACCATCAAGCTGACTTGGCTGCGCGAAATCAGGGGCTTGCCGTGTTCATCAGCATATAATCGAATAGCTTGCTGAAGTGATTTATTGGCTTGTTCCTGGCTAAAAACATATGCTCGCGTGTGACTTAAATCTGCCGCAATACCTTGATACACGGTGCCATTCATGGTCACCTGGGGTGCGTTGCTGCGACTTTTGGCAAGCTCAGTTAAAGATAAAGTATTTCCCTCTGGAATATGAATAACTGCTTCACTACCCCAGACAGGATAATTTTCGAAAAATTGTTGGGTGCGCACATGTGTTGTGTGATTAAAATCCGTATGCGAGCGCAGGGGTTTAATCATATCAGTGTGGGTGGAATTAGAGTTTTTCGCGAGCCAAGTTTGCAAAGATGTCATCGACTGCTGTTGTAAATCAATCGGCGTGGCAGCAAAAGCAGAAGAGAGACAGGCAAGTGAAATAACACTGATCGGAAATAAATATAATGGTTTTCGCATAATTCATCCTTAAATTTACAACCATGAATTATTAGCACGTCATCTTACGCTTGGCAACCTTGAAAAAACTTTTTATGTCGAAGAATTAGCGCTCGCCTGCAATCGCATGAATAGGAAGTAGTGTTCTAATTGTTCTCGCTTTTTATAAGCACTTGGCGATAAGTTCTTCATTGTGGCCAATGTCGTACGTATCTGCTGTATCAATAAAATTAATGCAAGTTCGATGGTGAGCGAGTGTGGCGAATGTGCTTGTTTCAACCAGTTTCGTCATAATCTTCAGGCGCAGCCCAAGCTTGGCAATGAAGCTTGTAAATCACTCTTTCCTAAGCAAATTTTTCATCCAATTCTCTGCTGTGAAGATATTACCTATAAAAATTCTATTGAAAAGATACGCTTAGATTGAAATAAGTACAGATGGTTTTTATTGGTATGCTCTGATATAATCTGCGGTTCAAATAAAAAAAATAATGGTTTTATTATGCTTACAACTTATGAACAACCTTCTTTCAAGCAGCGTGGTAAATTACTTGTTAGCGTGATGTACAATTACGCGCTTAATTTTGCTTTTCGACGTAAGCAATGTAATGCAATTATAGAAAATGAAACTGCACTGGGTAATATTTATTTGGGCGCGATGCCGATGCGCAGCGTAGCTGGGCGAAGAATAAATCATCACGAAAATATTATTAATACTACTGCGGCTAATCAAAAACCGCTTGGCTTGGTGGTGGCGGCTGTTGAAGATTTTGAGTTAAAAGTCAAAAGTACGCGTGTGTTACGTCCAGTAAAACAAAAGCATTGGGAAAAAAAGAATGTCACTTTTCAACAAGTCGGGATTCAAGATTTTGGTGTCAATGTTGATCACGAAGAGATGTTAGCTGCGGTAACATTAATTGCTGATACACGCAAACAAGGTCAATCCGTATTCGTACATTGCAAAGCCGGTCGGTCTCGCAGCGTGATGGTGTTGATGTGTTATTTGCTAACAGAATACCGAACACCGGCGGGTAAGCAGACTAAGTTCGAGGCAGCTTATACATTTATTTAAGCTAATCGTAAAAAGCTTAGGTTTTCTAAA
>CAYUYG010000417.1:0-1921 GCA_964449125.1 uncultured Coxiellaceae bacterium
AACCGGGTAACATTTATCGATGAACTTGATAAAATCGGCGCTGATTTCCGTGGAGATCCATCAGCTGCAATGCTTGAGGTCTTGGATCCGCAACAAAACAAAACGTTTTATGATAACTACTTGGGAATCCCATTCGATCTTTCAAACGCTATGTTTATTGCAACAGCAAACGCAATTGATACGATTTCTGCTCCGTTGCGTGACCGTATGGAGATCATTCAACTTTCAGGTTACACCTTGGAAGAGAAAAAAGAGATTGCAAAACGACATCTTATTAAACAAGCAGCACATGCAGCAGGACTTGAAGAAAATCAATTTGTGCTCTCAGAGGATATTATCGAAAGCATTGTTGCTGACTATACACGTGAAGCCGGTGTTCGTGATTTAGAACGTACACTGAAGAAACTTTGCTCCAAGGCTGCGCGTATCTTCGTCGAAGAAAAAACGGTTCCAACATTTACGCAAGAAAATATCGAAAAACATCTTGGTCCACGTAAATTTGTTGATGATGAACATGATGCCTGTCACAAAGTGGGAATTTGTAATGGTCTTGCCTGGACAACGCATGGTGGAGAATTGTTAAAAATCGAAGCTGTGGTGATGAAAGGCAAAGGGCAACTGATCTTAACCGGACAACTGGGCGACGTGATGAAAGAATCTGCCCAGGCAGCATTAAGCTATGCAAGAACGCATGCAACAGAATTTAACATCAATCCAAAGATGTTCTCTGAATATGATATCCACGTCCATGCACCTGCGGGCGCCGTACCAAAAGATGGTCCTTCTGCTGGTATTACCATGCTGACGTCTTTGGTTTCTGCCTTAACGCAACGACCAATTAACGCAGAATATGCTATGACGGGTGAGATAAATCTGCATGGCAACGTGATGCCAATTGGCGGATTAAAAGAGAAGATCTTGGCTGCTAAGCGTAATAAAATTAACAAAGTTATTATGCCGCAAAAAAATAAGCGTGATCTTATGGGAATTGAAGATCTTTTTGAAGGCATGCAGCTAATCTGGGTTGAACACGCAGATGAGATTCTACCACATGTATTGATGCCACAAAAAGTATAATTGGTAAGTTCAAAAACAAAGCCCTCTGCAAGAAGTAATTTCTTACAGAGGGCTCTTTTATTTTTACTGTTTTTATTCTTTACGTTGACGTTTTGAGGCAGAAGTTGCTGGACTAGCTTGCGTGGCATCGCTCATTTCATATTCTTCTTGATCCAACTGTTCCTTCAATCGCATAAGATCGACGGTGCGCTTTAACTCTGCGGCATATTTCGCATGCTGCTCGCGCGCAGTACGAGCATCGGTAATAAGTTTCACCAGCGCCGGATTATGTACATCTTCTACTACATCATGGCCGGTATAATCTCTGAGCAGAAGATCTGCATCGGCGCCTAGCAACTCTTGAACAATGTTACTATGGTCTGCTTTGGCAGCATACGCTAACGCCGTTAACCCCTGATGATCTTTTGCATCTACGGCCGCTTTGTGTCCCAATAGAAATTGCACAGCCTGCTCATTACCCTGGTTTGCTGCTTGCATCAAAGGAGTAATTTCTTGTTCACTGAAATTTTCGTCAATATTCGCTCCACGTGTATACAGCGCATGCGCAACATCCCACAACTGATTATTGAGAGCAAGGCGCAATGGCGTTCGCCCATGTTGATCACGAGCATTCACATACACCGGCGATTGGTTGAGTAACTCAAAAGCTCTCTTTTCATTCCGATCAAGCATTGCTTTAAAAAACGCACCTCTCCAGCGATGATACTGTACAATTAATGCAATTATATCCCGGTTGCTCGACGCCCGCGCATAATCTTCTGGGAGTATATCAGTTATTTCTGTGATAAAAGGATCAGCTCCTGCTTGCAATAACGATTTCACAATCTCCTTAGATCCATGGAAA
>CAYUYG010000418.1:0-1914 GCA_964449125.1 uncultured Coxiellaceae bacterium
AATGATACCACCACCTAGGCAAATATCATCCTGATAAAAAACGATTGATTGGCCTGGTGTAATGGCACGTTGTGGTTGCTCAAATTTAACGCAAAAACCTTGCGTAGCAAGTGGCTCAATGCGGCAAATTTGATCGGGCTGACGATAACGGGTTTTGGCCTTAATTTGAAGAGGCAGAATGGGTGACGGAGTATTGATCCAGTGAATTTGATTCACGATCAGGGAGGATTTAGCCAAAGCAGGGTGATTTTCACCTTGAACAACCATTAATACATTGCGCTGCATATCTTTCTTGGCAACGTACCAAGGTGCTTCATCTTTACCTTTTTTGCCGCCTATTTGCAGTCCTTGACGCTGACCAATGGTATAAAACATAAGGCCATCGTGATGGCCAATGACTTCACCCTCAAGCGTTTCGATGTTGCCAGGCTTGGCAGGCAGGTAGTCATTTAAAAACGTTTTAAATTTGCGCTCACCAATAAAACAAATGCCAGTGCTGTCCTTTTTAGCATGGTTTTTTAAGCCAATGTCAGCGGCCAAAGCACGCACAGCGGTTTTAGGCATGTCACCCACTGGAAATAAACTCTGGGCTAATTGTTGTTCATCCAGTGCGTAAAGAAAATAACTCTGATCTTTGAGTGGATCGCTGCCTTTCAAGAGTTTTACAGGGGCTTCACGGCTGCGGCGCACATAGTGGCCAGTGGCGATATAGTCTGCGCCGCGTTGCTTGGCATAGTCTAAAAACGCGCGAAATTTAATTTCCTTGTTGCAGAGAATATCGGGATTGGGCGTGCGGCCAGCGCGGTATTCGTCGAGAAAATAAGCAAAAACACGTTCCCAGTATTTATCAGCAAAATTGACCAGCGTTAACTCAATGCCCAATAAATCACAGGCGGCTTGAGCATCGGCCATGTCTGCTTCAGCGGGGCAGTAATCCTCAGTGTCATCACCTTCCCAATTTTTCATGAAAATGCCTTCAACGTGATGGCCGGCTTTTTTTAATAAATAAGCCGCCACTGACGAGTCAACGCCGCCGGACATGCCGACTATGATGTGGGAAGGAGTGTTTATAGTCATTTTAAACTAGTGTTATGATTTTTGCCTATTATAACCAGCATCGTTACGCTTTGCTAACTCTCCATTACGTAAATCGTGTAATTGTTGTACGCACTCAATAATCTGTGCTTTTTTCATTAATTGGGCACGCAGTGGCTCAAGATTACCAGAAACCGTAATAGGTAACATGTCGCGCGTCTGTTTATTTATAAGAGTCCAATCCCTGCCGTTACTAGAAATATATTGTTGGATAGCTTCATCTGAAAGGTGAAGAGATTTTTTTAATTCAGGAAACATTATTTTTGCGGTTTGAGCAGTCATGTTAGTTAAGAAATCTATTGTATCGTGTCCTCGATAAATATTATAAATAGCAATATGACTTAACTTGTGGTCAGTGAGCTTTGCTAGTCTATTTGCAATCTCTCGGTACTTATTAATTTTTTTTACTCCAACAAGTGCATTAATTTTTTTTGTATAAACATCCCGATTTGATCCTAATTTTACAGTTTGTATTAACTTAGCTTCAGGAAGCTTATGAGAAGTATTCATTAAACTGGGATCATTATTATAAGCAATTTGCAAAGTGGTGGCTAATAACTTTGGGTATTGAAAATCTTTCTCGGAGCGATTTAGTTTATCAATAAATACTTGCGCAGGTTTAGTCGAGACAATAGAGAGAAAAGGTTTGCGAAAATTATTTTCTTCTTTGTGAAAGGCTACTTCTAGCGCATTGACAATTTGTTGTGTTTTTTGTTGTATTTCTTCTGGGGTATAATCATTAACACGCGTTAACATTGCGATACCATTTATACTACTAACTAATTTTTCAATATCTTGTGTATGTTTACTACGGCCTAA
>CAYUYG010000419.1:0-1914 GCA_964449125.1 uncultured Coxiellaceae bacterium
AGAATCAGGATTGGCAAATTTTTAAAATGGCTATCTTTCTTTAGACTCTTGATGAGTCCAAAGGTTTCGCTGTCATCAATTGAAACGGTAGAGAGTAACATAGCAATGGAACCCTTTTTAAAAAATTCCACTGCATCTCCCATTTGCGACAATCTAGCAATTGAATATCCTTCATTGATCAGTAGTCTGTACAAATCAGACAGAGTTTGGGACTCGACCGAATCATGATCCGCGCGAGCTAACAATGCGATGTTGACAGCCATTAAAACCTCATCAAAAGCTGGGGAAGTTCAAACAAAACTACATTTTCATATTTGGATCCATTTTCATCTGGCTATCCATGGGCGTCTTAACTGGTTTCTCCGTCGATGAGTGAATTTTGACTTTGGTGATATTGGCTTGCCTTTGCTGGTTTAGGAGGAAGAAGAATTATAAGCGCATACTGCTTGAGAGTGTAGTTGATGTGACCTGCTCCCCAACGCCACCTTTTTTTTGAGATGACGGTCTAAAAAGTCTATGACCATTTTGACATTTTGCTCATTGATTAAACCGTGATCTGCACCGTGAACAATATACAACTGTGCATTAGCACCAGCTTTACGAAGAGCCGCATATAATTCTTCGCTCTGCGACACAGGTACAACTTCATCTTGATCACCGTGCATAATAAGAAAGGGCGGCAATTCCTTTCTAGCAAAATTGACAGCACTAGCCATTTTCGCTAAATCTTTGTTTTTACGCGGTTTACCGTTCAAAAGTTTTTCGATCAAAATACGCCTGCGAGGATCTTGATCGTAATATTTTTCAACATCGCTTATCCCCGACCAATCCACAACTGCCCGCACCTGCTCATAACCACTTTTTATTGTTTCATCAGCGGATGCGGTGCCTAGAAGAGCTGCAAGGGTGCCACCAGCCGATCCACCAAAAATCGCTATACGAGAGCTGTCTAACCTGAATTTGAGCGCGTTTTCACGCAAAAATTGCAGAGCAGATTTGCAATCTAATAGTTGTGCAGGAAATGGAGCATCAGTGCTAAATCTGTAATTAATGCTAGCAACGGCGTAACCGTAGTTGGTCAAGAATGTAGGCACGAACATAGTTTTATCGCCTTGAGTAAAACCCCCACCGTGAATCCAAATGACTAAGGGCAAGGGAAGTTCTTTATTTCTTGGAAGGTAAAGATCAAGTTTTTGACGCTCTGATTCAGAGGCATACGAAAGGTCTGCAATTCGCTCAGCATCCGCAGGTCGAAAGATAGATTGACTTCCAGTTGTTTCTTCCGAAGCCAAACTTTTGAATGGCAACCCAAACAAAAAAGCACCTAAAAAAGTTCCGGCCGAGACAGCAGCTAGGGATTTAGATCTTGCTCGCATTGGCCAATTATCAAAAAACATCAACATGCCACTAGTTTACATTTTCCTATTAGGGTTTATTTTCATCTACTCTTTGCAACCACTTCTTTTATGGCACAGGACCCTAAAGATAATCAAGGAAAATATTGCGAGGCACAAGAGATAAACCGGCTGGATCAATAAACTCTATAATGCGCGAACAAGGCTAACGACAGCCGCTACTCTTTGGACAAGAGCTGCAGTTGCACCCTTCCATCCTGGCCTAACGTCCCAACCTGGTGGAAGAAGTTGACAAAGAAACATGAGCACCATGGTCCAGGACCAGAAGACCAGAAGGAAAGTAACTAAATGGAAACGTTATTTTTGTGCGTATTAGCACCGACTTCCGCCATGGTTCTTGGCGGGTTGGCGGCAACTCTGCGACAACCCGGGCCTAATTTGCGCAGTCTAATCCTTCATTTTGCAGCGGGGGTGGTTTTTTCAGTAGTCGGAGTTGAGCTTTTGCCAGATATCATAAGAAGGCATGCTCCAATTGAAATCATAATTGGTTTTACCGCCG
>CAYUYG010000420.1:0-1911 GCA_964449125.1 uncultured Coxiellaceae bacterium
AGAGCAATTTAAGGCCTGCGATGGTTTTTTGCTATAATATGCATATGAGTATGGAGATTTCACATGCGTGAGGTTAAAAAAAATATTGGCTCGTCAGGCTCCTTGGCCCGCGGGCGAGTAGAACTATATCTTGAATCTAATTCAGATTCTTCACTTGATAAAATTGGCTATGTACCCGTTCAGGCATACGCTATCAGCCAGAATGAAGATGAACTCATCACTGATGGATTAAATGCATGCGCAGCATTAGCCTTTGAAGCGCAAGACAAGGTGTTTTTAGCACATTTTACTAAGAATATGGAATCTAAAATTCCCGCAGTGTTAGCGTCAATTAAACGAGAATTTGATATTCAAGCACTCCAAAATTCGGATATTAAACTGAAAGTACTACTAGGAGCTATGGAACAGCCAACAGATTCATTAGATACCATTCTACTTTTACTTCACCAGCTAAAACTATTAGATAGGTTTGTTAAACAGGTACAGCAGTATGTGAGAGCAAATATTGATGAGATAACGGAAAATACTTCTAGAAAAAGAAATGAGCTCTATCAGTTTTTGGCAATTGAAAATGTAAAAAATAAGACGGATGTTAAACGCATTGCTGCATTTATTAATACGATAAAAAATGAGTTGGTAAATTTGCCTGATGTTGTACTAGAAAAACAGGATGACATTAATACGTGTGCAAGTACACGTAAATTAGTAGAATGCCCTGTGGAACAATTGGATTATAGACTCAATCAAGCTGACATCCCTGATAACTTAAATGATGTTGTAATCGAGATTAATATAATAATTGAAAAATATTATAAACACCTACTGCCAGGCCAGCGTACTAAATTATTCGGCGGTGATCCAAAACACGTGGCTGAGGTCAGAGTGCTACAGTCGGAGATTGAAAATATTTGTAAGACGTCAACCTCTAAAGAAGAGTTGCAAGCGAATTTGAAAAATACTCTTGATCCATTTATGATCGAAAATCCACGTGGTGGCCCACGATTACGTTCCGCCTTGCATGATGTTTATGAGTTATTAAGCCAAAAACAGCCGTCCTTAACGTTAAAAGATTACTAATCCTCAATCTTTCTACCTTATTATAAAACTTCTAAAGTTAAAAAAATAATTCCATTTATATCTGCATATTTTGAATATTCACATATAATTTGCTGAGTAATTTATGGAAGATAAAGTCATCATGTCACGGCTTTGGAAGATGCTTTAGTAAGCCAGATTACTGATTTTAAAATTGTAATCGTTGCTTTGAAATTATGGGTATAACAATGAAAACTTTATTCGGTAAACCTGATATTATCTGAATACGTTAAATAATTTTAGAATCGAGACTATCAACATGCAGAAATTAAATAAATTGGTACTTATCACCTTACTTAGTTTGCTCACCTCAGTGGGTGCCTATGCTAATCAAAATGAAATGCCTTTGCGTGTGGGAGAATGTGCTTTAACGAAAATTACTGCTATTTCTTCTCGCTTGGAAAATGCTCCAAATAGTGGCGTTAGCATTACTTTTGCAAATCGTGGCTATCAAGTCTCTTATGATATGGAACCAGAAGTTACTCATTCACGAGTCGGTGATCGTGTCACAATGTGTTTAGTGAGCATTCCAAAAAATTGTCCTCCAGGAGATAATCGAGGCAAGATGTATCGCGTCACAAATAAAAGAACTAGACAATCTTGGGTGCTTCCAGACAGCCAGCATCTTTGTGGCGGCGCATGAAACTAAGAAGACGACAAAAGACTATTCCCGATCAAATCTAATGGAACCGGCAATGAATGATACAGCTTCTGATACTGACTTTTTTCGTAAATAAATATTAAGCTATTTTTATGAATCATACATATTTGCTCATGTATGATTCAATGAGATTCGCTTTAGCAGTTCTTAAACGT
>CAYUYG010000421.1:0-1906 GCA_964449125.1 uncultured Coxiellaceae bacterium
ACCCTCTAAGGACAGCAAGCTTAAAATGAGACGCGCGAAATGTCAAACGTGCTATCCTCTTAAATAATAGCTTTTTTTATTTATGGCACGCTGGGGTTATAATGATTAGAGAAGGGAGAGATTATGCGTGATGGTGCCCACCGAATTTTGCAAATAAGCGATATCCATTTGAATGCGGATGTTAATGGCGAGCTTTTGGGAGTCAAAACGCAAGATAGTCTTCAGGCCGTGATTCAGCACATCCAGAAAAATCAACCAAACCCTGATGCGATTATCTTGTCAGGAGATTTGTCACAGGATGGCTCGGCTGCTTCTTACGAGCGTTTAGCTAAAATGGTGAATGTACTTGATGTGCCCATTTATTTTGTTCCCGGTAATCATGACAACCCAGACAATTTGCGCATTGTTTATCCGCGCGAAAAGATTTCTGATAATCGCCATCTTATTTTTGGGGATTGGCAAATCATTTTATTAGATTCACAGAAACCTGGCTCAGTAGAGGGGCATTTTAGAGAAAGCGAATTGCGATTTTTACGCGAATGTCTCGAAAAAGAACCGAAGCGGCGAGCCATTATTGTATTTCATCATCAACCATTAAAGATGGATTGTAAATGGCTGGATAATTTGGGCGTCACGAATGCTGAAACATTCTGGCAAATAGTAGCAAATTATTCAAACATTCACGCCATTTTTTTTGGTCACGTTCATCAAGAATCTTTTCATACGGTCAATAATATTCCTTGTTACTCACTGCCTTCAACCTGTATCCAGTTCAAAGGTTTGCAGTCCGATTTCGCCTTGGAAAATATTCCACCTGGCTATCGCTGGATCAATCTGCACCAGGATGGACGTCTCGAAACAGGCGTGACACGTCTGACGGATTACATTGGTCGTTTTGATGAGACAGCGAAAGGGTATTGATCCCTTTGCGCTTTCAATCTATCCGCTTATGTTTTAATGTTGCTGCTTTTAAGATTTTGTAACCATGCTTCTCTCTTTTCTTGACCCATGTCCGCTTTCTTAATGACGTAATGCAGCACGTATATTCCTTTATCATCGCTTCTAACCAATTGCAATTCATCTTGCTTTTGATTATCAGGTGATTCAATTCTAAATTCAAAAATTACTTGCGCTTTCGATTTTTCGAAAAATTTTACGATAGGATAAAAACCCGCCTCTTTTATGTTTTGAATCACCGCTTCTGAATATTGCAATGGCGTCGTTTTTTCTTGTAACCCAGGAAAAAATTGGCTTGTTACTAATTCGTGCCAATCATTTATGTTATCGCCATTTGGTACGTATTCGATGGTGGTAATTTCAGGTGTTTGTTTTCCCCACGCAAGTTGCCAAGGACGATCATCGAAAACAATCTCTAATTTTTCTTGATCTTTTAAACTTGCATCAACCGGCTGCGTATTCTGAGCAAGCGTACTGCAATACAGTTCGCGTTTGTAATGATAGTACTCGACGCAGTTAGTCGTATTCTGCGGTGTCACTTTAATTAATTTACTGGTATCAACTGCCGCCGTCGCAGTGAGCGAAGTTAGCATTAAATGGGCCACAAAAATGCAGTATAGAGATTTTCTCACCATAATCATCCATTGAAAGGCTAATGATTGACGTTAGCTAAAACGAATAATGAGGTCAAGCATTAATCAGCTAACTTTAATTGTGCACCTGCGGTTCCATCGTCCGCGATGGAGTTCAATTAACACTGAACAAGAATGAAATAGGATGTTTTCATATTCATTTTCAGGATGGTGAGCATATGTAGAAGGTTATGGAAAAACTAGGATGTTCCACTAAAATTTGCTGCCTGATTTGGATAATATAAGTGGAAAAAATCGAACATATTTCATTATTTTAGTATAGTTTGGTCGCCTTGAGGTATGGTAAAAACAGAGCA
>CAYUYG010000422.1:0-1902 GCA_964449125.1 uncultured Coxiellaceae bacterium
AAAATTTACATGAATTTTGCGTGTAAATTTAGATATTTGCAGCTAAACATTGCTTACTGAGCCTGTTTTTTTAAAAACCGAGAATGGGATTGTCACTGAAACGGTTTATTCCGATTTACTGAAATCAAATTGTCTCGTGACAGCTCAACCGGATTGGGGCAGTGTGCAAATCACTTACACCGGTAATAAAATTCAGCACGAAGGCTTATTGAAATATATTGTTTCATTCCGCAATCATAATGAGTTTCACGAACACTGCGTTGAGCGCATTTTTATGGATATTATGAAAACGTGCGCCCCGGAAAAATTATTTGTGTACGGACGTTATACGCGCCGCGGAGGATTAGACATTAATCCGTATCGCGCAAATTACGTCATTGACGTCGATAAAACCCCACTTTGCAGGCAGTAGCATGAATAATGAAAAAACGCATTTTGGTTATCGTGAAGTCCCTTTGGAGGAAAAAGCGGATCTCGTTTCTGAGGTTTTTCGCTCAGTCGCGCCCAAATATGATTTGATGAATGACCTGATGTCTTTGGGTTTACATCGGGTATGGAAACGTTTCACGATTGATCGTGCCGCCTTACGTCCCGGCATGGTAGTGCTGGATGTTGCTTCAGGTACAGGTGATTTAGCAAAAGCCATGGCACGCATCGTCGGTCCCACTGGCAAAATTATTATGTCAGACATCAATGAGGCCATGCTCGCAGTTGGACGCGACAAATTAATTGATGCCGGTGTGATCGGTAATATCGAATGCATCATTGCTGATGCACAAGCTTTGCCTTTGCCCGATAATGAAGTCGATCGCATCACCATTGCCTTTGGTTTGCGTAATGTGACTGACAAAGCCAAAGCCCTGCGCTCCATGTATCGCACCTTAAAACCAGGTGGCAAATTACTCATTCTCGAGTTTTCTCACCCGCAAACCCCGCTCCTCAGCAAATTTTATGATTTTTATTCTTTCAATATCATTCCAAAATTAGGCGAGCTCATCACCAATGATCGCGAGAGTTATCAATACCTCGTTGAGTCGATTCGCATGCATCCCGATCAAGAAACCTTAAAAACCATGCTGCAGGAAGCAGGATTTGAAAACGTCAATTATTTCAATTTAAACGGCGGCATTGTGGCGCTGCACGAAGGTTACAAATATTAAGGAAGCAAGGTGGCATGAAACAATTTCTGTTTTCCTCCTTCACCAAAACGATTAATCATGTATTATCGCTCGATCCTGAATCGACTGCGCGCTTGCATAAATTACAGGGTAAAAGTTTTGTGGTTGAATTATTACCGCTTGGCATGCTGGTTGAATGCGCGTTTACTGATCTAGCGATCAACATACAATCCATCGATGACAGCAGTCACGCCAGCGCGGTCATACACGGCACACCTTTGCAATTAATGGGTGTCATGCTGGATAAATCTAATCGTCAGCAATTTTTTGCTGACGAAGTCAAGCTCACCGGCAGTGCGGAGTTTGCGCAACAAGTTACCGACTTATTTGATCGTTTAGATATTGATTGGGAAGAACAACTGTCGCAATTTATCGGCGATGTGCCAGCACATCAAACCGGCCGCCTCGTACGCAGCGTGAGTTCGTGGTTGCGTGGCACGCAAAAAACCTTAGTTAAAAATATTGATGAATTTGTACATGAAGAAGCAAAATGGCTGCCAGCACGTGAAGCCTTAAATGATTTCTTTCATGATATTGATGCGCTGCGCATGGATACGGATCGTATAGAAGCCCGTATGCGCCAATTAGAAGCGCAACTTGTAACTGACGAGGGAAACCAGTGAAATTATTTTCGCGTTTTTTCCGCTTAATGCGGATCAATTTCATTTTGATGCGTTACAACATTGATGAAGTCATGTTAGACAGAGAAGGATTTTATCCTTTA
>CAYUYG010000423.1:0-1895 GCA_964449125.1 uncultured Coxiellaceae bacterium
GAAGTCACCGAAATGACTCGCTCTGTAAAAGGTGAAGTCATTGCAAGTACCTTCGATGAACCTGCAAACCGTCACGTACAAGTTGCAGAAATGGTTATCGAAAAAGCAAAACGTTTAGTAGAACACAAACGTGACGTAGTCATTTTATTAGATTCGATTACACGTTTAGCACGTGCGTATAACACTGTTGTACCTGCATCCGGAAAAGTATTAACCGGTGGTGTTGACGCAAACGCATTACAACGTCCAAAACGCTTTTTTGGTGCAGCACGTAACATTGAAGAAGGTGGCAGCTTAACCATTATTGCTACCGCTTTAATTGAAACCGGTTCCAAAATGGATGATGTGATTTACGAAGAATTTAAAGGTACAGGTAATATGGAAATCCATTTGGATCGCCGTATTTCCGAACGTCGTGTTTATCCGGCGATTAATATTAATCGCAGCGGTACCCGTCGTGATGAAAAATTTGTTTCTAAAGAAGATTTGCAAAAAATCTGGATCTTGCGCAAGTTATTGCAGCCCATGGAAGATGGCGCGATCGAATTTTTGATCGACAAAATGAAAGATACTAAAACCAACGATGAATTTTTTGATGCAATGAAACGGTTTTAAAAAGTATATGCCATACTGGTTGTTAAAATCCGAACCCAGTTGTTTCAGTATCGATGATTTGGCTGCCAAGCCAAAGAAAACAACGCATTGGGACGGCGTGCGAAATTATCAAGTGCGCAATATGATGCGTGATGATATGCAAGTCGGTGATCTCGGATTTTTTTATCATTCCAGTTGCACCCCGCCTGGTATTGCTGGCATCGTTGAAGTGGTAAAGCGTGGTTATCCGGATTTTACTGCCTGGGACATTGATTCCGATCATTTTGATCCAGGCAGTACGCCAGAAAAGCCGCGTTGGTACATGGTAGATGTGAAGTTAGTTAAAAAATTCCCGCGTTTGATTTCTCTCGATGAAATTAAACACCATCCCAAGCTCAAAAATATGCTAATTAATCGCAAAGGCAATCGTTTGTCTGTCACACCGGTTACGGCAGAAGAATGGAAAATCATCGAGAAAATAGCTGCTGCATAAGTTCCATGCATTGTAGTTTGGACGAAGTGTTTTGCGCAGCCCATGTCATTTCGCACATGAGCATCTGTCACCCCGCACTTGTTGCGGGGTCTGGTCTATAAAAATAAAATTCTTTAGTGTAGGTTGGGCTAAGCGTTTTGTGCGCAGCCCAACCTTGTCTTTCATCGTGAACCACGTTGGGCTTCGTGCCTCAGCCCAACCTACGTCATTACACAATGGTTGTAGCCCAATGCCTACAAGCTTGTAGGTTGGGCTAAGCGTTTTGTGCGCAGCCCAACACCATCAATCAACTCTTCTACGCATTAATTTTTTCAAATTGTCCTGTCACATCACCGCTTAGTTCAAGTTGGGTGCTGATATCCAGTTTCAGCACGGGCGCACCGATTTGTAAATTAAATTTATCTAAATTTGCCCAGGCCATATTCAGGCTATTGCTTAAATTGAAATAATAAACACGATGGGTCAAATCAATAATCGTGCGCCAGATAGTCGGTGCGATTCCGTGGCGCTCTGTACTGGGCATGCCGTAAGGTTCGGCAACACTATTGATGACGCTTTGCAATAGAGTTATTTCTTCGCGTATATCCTGACTCGCAGGTAAATGTAGCGAATAAAACTTACCGCGCACAAAACGATCTGGCGAGTTAGTCGTGCCTGGTAAAGGTTTATCAGCATAAGTTTGCAAATTTTTTAATTGCAAATCGTAAGTTGGTGAGTTAGTAAGAACCGAATAAGAGCGATCATGATAGATGTGCGGCTTACCCTCAATGTATTCAATAATAGCGGAATCGCCGCTGTTATCTTCAAT
>CAYUYG010000424.1:0-1893 GCA_964449125.1 uncultured Coxiellaceae bacterium
CAAAGACAGTTACTCGCCTGATATTGCCAAAGCTATTTCGTTCATGCATGAAATACGACCTATTTATACTTTCCTGGATCAACAAGCAAATTATGTCGGTATCCTACAAGTATTGAACCGTATTTTTGCCGTCCATGGTTTCGATCCAGACAGCCAGCAAGTTTCGAAGTTTAACGGCGCGGGCTTATTACAAAAAATTCATGCCGTTATAAATTACATTTCGCAACGTATCAAGCAGAAGCGTTGCTAACCTTAACTGCTTGATTGATTCGACTGGAATCAGTTTTCTCTGGGTAATTATTTAAGTTCCCACTTCTCAGGGTATTTGCTAACTGCTGCGCAACCCTACAAATGTTACTATATAACCATGGGATTACGCAGCAGGAACAGTCCGTGAAAAAATTATCAAGTAGTATTAAAACCATTACTAAACAAATCAAAAAAGCTAAAACCCAGCGCAGGCAACCTGGGATCGAACATACCATGCAGCCTAAACCTAAAATCAATGAACCTCGCTATCACGGCAGTGGTAAATTGCATAACAGGGTTGCCATTATCACCGGCGGTGACAGCGGCATCGGCCATGCTACCGCGCTATTATTTGCCAAAGAAGGGGCGAACGTGGTGGTCGTTTACTTAAACGAACACAAGGACGCCAAAAAAGTAAAAGAGCAAATTGAAAAGATTGGTCAGCAATGTTTATTATTAGCGGGCGATATTGGCAAAGAAAATTTTTGTCAACGCGTTGTTGCTGCCACCTTGAAGCAATTTGGCAAAATTAATATTCTAGTCAATAACGCAGCCGAACAACATCCTAAAGAAACGATACGTGATATTACTAGCAAACAATTACTGAATACTTTTACGACCAATATTTTCTCGTATTTCTTTATGGTTAAAGCGGTACTTCCGCATTTAAAGCGTGGTAGCACCATTATTAATACCGCATCAGTGACCGCATACAAGGGCAGCGATCATCTGTTGGATTATTCCAGCACAAAAGGTGCGGTGGTTGCTTATACTCGTTCGCTATCTGAATCGTTAATCAAAAAAGGCATAAGGGTCAATGGTGTGGCACCCGGGCCTATCTGGACACCATTAATTGTGTCTACGTTTTCAAAATCCGAAATCGCAAAATTTGGTAAAAACGTTCCGATGGGAAGGCCCGGTCAACCGGAGGAAATTGCCCCGTGTTATGTATTTTTAGCCTCTGATGACTCGTCCTATATGTCCGGACAAATTCTGCATCCAAACGGCGGAGTGATCGTCAACGGCTAATTATCTTTCTCAGCACGTGGGGTGTAACCACTATAACCACCTATACAACTTGAAAGCGCACCAACTAGAAACAATACAAAGGTCACATACGCGTTAAGTGTAATGGTCCTATTGTCTAATTCTGCATTTGCACTTTTGGTTTCTGTGCTCATCGGCATTTGATTAGTGATGCGCACTGCCACTAGATTATTTGAAGTAAAATTAGAGTGAAATTGTGTAAATTGCATCATATTAGTCAGTAAAAATACCGTAAAAATAAATGATAAACTCCATGCGATAAATCCATACAAAATACCCCATTTTTTGGGCAATATGGTATTTTTAGATAATGCACCAGCAACCCATCCTGTCATAAACATGGAAATAATGGCGACCACTATAAATCCCACAAAACTCATTAATGAAAAAGTAATAAGATGCTTGGATTGTTCCGAAAAAAGTGAAGGTCCCACGGCGAGACTGAGTAAATTAAATAAAAAATTAAATCCTAAGCCAGTTAAAGCACATACCAATAACGCTGTCCAGGAAAAAACATTTATTGAATTAGTTTCCATGTACTTTTACATCTACTTGATTTGTTTCTACTGCATCCAATGATTAATTTTCTGGGCCTTT
>CAYUYG010000425.1:0-1873 GCA_964449125.1 uncultured Coxiellaceae bacterium
CTAGGCGTACCCGTATTTTTGGGCTTGTGGTTGGGTTATAAGCTAATCAAAAAAACGCGGGTAGTGCGCCTCTCTGAATGTGATTTTAATTATGAGTCAGTGACTTGATTTAGAATGAAATTCTTGCTCCGAGTATTGCAACTGATATTGAGAATCATTATCATCTGTGCCTTCTTAGGATAGGAAAGAAGGACATAAAGAATGACATTCAAAAATGGCTTTTTAATGAGCATCGTATTGGCAGGCGGTTTGGCGGTCATGGGCAATGTGCTGGCAGCAGGAGCACCAAAGCCTCATACCTGGCATAGCGTGCGCACCTTAGAGGGTCGCTGGGCAGCCAGATTGCAAATGATTAATGAAGGCGGTTCCTTTGTGGCGCGTGACGGTCAAGCGCTGACAGGATTTATGATTTCACCGGATCATAGTCAGGAGTATGGTTTTATATTTGATGCAGGTGATGATTTCGATGTGGCTTACACATTAACATTGACCGAAACTAAAAACACAACGATGCCTCAATTTGTTTCCAAGGCATGCGTATATGTGGTGACGGCGAAAGGGCCTGCTCAACCCGATATTCGAGTGTCGAGTTTCAATGGCGCGAAATGTGATTGGAATGTCGTGGACGGCGTAGGTGAAGATTTTACCGTCGCTTAATCTAAGTGTTCCCGTCTTTGATGGGAACAATGTGAGGATGAAGTAATGCGTTTTTTCATTTTGTTTTTATTCAGTTTGAACTGTTATGCGATACCGGCAGGCTGGAAATATAATCATCTCGGTGTACCAACACAAGAACACAATAAGAATGAGTTGTATGATGCGCAATACAAATATTATACCTGGGGATATGAACAGAGTGAATTTAACATTCAAATGCATCGATTTGAAAAAGACGCTCCTTTCCCAGACATCATAAAAAAATACCCGCACGTTGCTTTTTCTGTTCCGAATTTAAAAACAGCAATCAAGGATCGCCATGTCATTTGGGGTCCCATCGAATCCAAACCGGGGCTTTTTGTGGCGATGATTGAAGATCCTGCGACGGGTATGCCAGTTGAAGTGTTGCAAACCACCCTGGATAAAAAAGGGATGATCAAATTGCATGAAATGCTGATCAAGAAAACATAATGCAGGGCAAATGATAAGTGCATGAACAAAAATGTAGCCCGGTTTTAGCGATGTTTCCTCCGGACTACATTTCTGCGGAGATATCGGTTTACTTACTGTTCATAAATTGCGGTGTCATGTCGATAATATATTGACCTGCTGCAATGGGCATTTTAAACAAGGGTGAACCTTCAGTGAAATTCAGTTTATTCATATCGATCATACTTAAGGTTGTATTGGAATAAGTACGATAATAAAAGATTTTATGTGTTAAATCCTTATAAACTGTCCACTGCGTCGTTTCACTGGTCACATTGCCAGATTGCACTTCGCGTACATAGCCTAAAGGAATGTCGACATTGTTTAGAACATGCTGGGCATAATTGAGTGCTTCGACGGCATTTTTAGCTTGTAAAATAGTGCCGAGCATCAGCGACATTTTAATAAAACGCGATGGTGGCGACGGATCGCCTGGTAAACCAAACAAACCTGCACCTTGTCCAAGCGAAGCATACGTCACTCCCTCAATAATCTGCGGCTTTGGATTGATGGGTGTGATGTTTAAAAAATTCCGAACATTGGTAACATGCCATTGATACGTCGGTGAATTAGTCATGACGCCTATACTATCATTCACTTCAATTTTGCCATTTATAAATTCAATGACAATGCCATGTCCTCTGGCATCAAAAATACTGGCACGCAGCGGGAAGGGTTGATTGTTTAGTTGCGGAAAATTTTGCGCATAGACATAAATGCCAATTAA
>CAYUYG010000426.1:0-1872 GCA_964449125.1 uncultured Coxiellaceae bacterium
GAACCCGCGCGCGTCAGTTTAGAACAGAATCGGTCTTAGGCTGTGCATAGTCCCCGCAAACGTTTCGGACAACATTTTTTGCATGATCAGGCGGTGATTCAACATATTGTCGCTGCACTTGATCCTGTTAAAAATGAACATTTAATTGAGATTGGTCCCGGACAAGGTGCGCTGACACTTCCTGTATTAAAACGTGTTGGACAACTTGAAGCAGTGGAGCTTGATCGCGATATATTAGCGACCTTAAAAGAGCGCACGCAACGTGCAGGTGAGTTGCACGTTTATTCCGCCGATGTACTCGAGTTTGATTTTGCCGCGATTCATAAAGACAATCGTCAGTTACGTGTGTTTGGTAACCTGCCTTATAATATTTCCACCCCATTGATTTTTCATCTGCTTACATTTGCAAACATCATTGAAGACATGGTGTTTATGTTGCAAAAAGAAGTCGCATTGCGTTTGGCAGCGGCGCCTCGCAGCGAAGATTACGGGCGTTTGAGCATTATGGTGCAATATCATTGCGAGACGGATTTATTGTTTGATGTTTCGCCCGAGGCATTTTTTCCTCCGCCGAAAGTCATGTCGAGCATTATCCGTTTGGTTCCTTATAAGGATGTTCCTTATCCCGCTCATGATTACGCCTTATTCGCAAGCATTGTGAAACAAGCCTTTGGACAACGCAGAAAAACCTTACGCAATAGTCTGAAAAAAATGGTGGATGATGCAATGTGGGAACAACTGCAATTGCATTCTGATCAGCGTCCGGAAGAATTGCACGTAAAAGACTTTGTGGCCATCAGTAATTGGTTAAGTACGCATCCAGTAAAAGAGAGTTAACATGGCAATTTATGCAATTGGCGATGTACAGGGATGTTACGCGGAATTGCAAAAGCTGTTGCTCACTCTGCCATTTAATTCCCAGCACGATACGCTTTGGTTTACCGGCGATATAGTCAATCGGGGTCCGCAATCGCTTGAAGTATTACGTTTTGTCAAATCGTTAGGCGAGCGGCAGATTACCGTTTTGGGCAATCACGATTTACATCTGATTGCGGCTGCGTATGGTACGAAGCGCAATGCAAAAGGCGATACCTTGGAAGCTATTTTGGACGCGCCGGATGGAAATGAACTAATTACTTGGTTGCGACATCAACCTTTATTACATCACGATAAAGATAGCGGTTATGTTATGACGCATGCCGGTCTTGCCCCCATGTGGACCTTGCACCAAGCAAAACAATGCGCGCAAGAAGTGGAAACAGTTTTACGCGGCGATGCGATTCTGACTTTTCTACAAAACATGTACGGTAACCAACCGAACAAATGGCAGGAACAATTAACCGGTTTTGAACGTTTACGCTGCATTGTGAATTATTTTACCCGCATGCGATTTTGTTATGCGGATGGTAGTTTAGACTTGGTTTATAAAGGCGAGATTGCGGGTAAACCAGATGATCTAATTCCCTGGTTTGAGGTTAAAGATCGTGCCAATTTAAATGATAAAATTATTTTTGGTCATTGGGCTGCTTTGAATGGTCGCACAGAAGTCGCCAATGTTTTTCCTTTGGATACAGGTTGTGTCTGGGGCAATTGTTTGACAGCAATGCGCCTTGATGATGGCAAACATTTTTCTGTCACATGCTAATAATTTTGACAGTTTGTAGTTAAAATACTTTTCTTTCTAAGGTTAAAAACGTATAAGCATAAGGATTTTTTTCATCAGCCTGATGGGCTTCGCGTGCGGTTTCCTGCCATTCCTGCGGATTTAAATCAGGAAAAAAAACATCGCCATCGAAGGTATGATGCACAAGCGTTAAATATATCCGTTGGGTAGAAAGCAATAACTGCTGATAAATTTGCGCGCCACCAATG
>CAYUYG010000427.1:0-1870 GCA_964449125.1 uncultured Coxiellaceae bacterium
CTTCGTGCACGCGACGGATAGCTTGGGCAAGGATGCCACTTAAGCTTAATTGGCGGACTTTGCTGCACGCTTTAGCCTCAGGGGAAAGCGGGATAGTGTCCGTCACCACAATTTCATCTAAAACAGAATTTTCAATATTTTTAATGGCATTGCCTGATAAAACCGGGTGGGTGCAATGCGCAATCACCTTGGCTGCCCCACTGTTTTTAAGTGCTTCTGCTGCCAAACATAAGGTGCCGCCTGTATCCACAATGTCATCTGCAATCATACAAACACGATCTTTGACATCGCCAATAATATTCATAATTTCAGCACGATTAGGCGCAGGACGGCGTTTGTCAATAATCGCCAAATCCGCATCGTTCAAGCGTTTAGCAATGGCCCGCGCTCTCACCACACCACCCACATCCGGTGAAACCACCACCACATCTTTTAAGTTTTTCTTACGAATATCATCTAACAACACGGGTGTTGCGTAGATGTTATCAACGGGCATATAGAAAAAACCTTGGATTTGATCAGAGTGAAGATCTACCGTTAATAAGCGACTAAACCCCACCGCCGCCAACATATCAGCGACCACTTTTGCAGTAATAGGCACACGGGCAGATCGCACACGGCGATCTTGACGCGCATAACCAAAATAAGGCACCACCGCGGTAATACGTGTTGCTGAAGCCCGACGCAACGCATCAGCCATGATCAGCAACTCCATTAAATGTTCACTGGTAGGCGCACACGTGGGTTGTAAAATAAAAATATTTTTGCCGCGCACATTTTCTAGGATTTCTACCATGATTTCGCCGTCACTAAAACGACCTACCACAGCTTTGCCGAGCGCTAACCCCAGATGTTCAACGACTTTTTGCGCAAGTACAGGGTTTGCATTGCCAGTAAAAATCATCATATTAGACAAACTATTGTTTGGCATGCGACACCCTGTGTTTTGGTATTGAAACATTTCGATTGGCTGGGGTGCTAGGATTCGAACCTAGGTATGCGGAGATCAAAACCCCGTGCCTTACCGCTTGGCGACACCCCTATAAATTGTAGATTTTTAAATCTTCCTTGAGGTAAAACTTCTATATCCTTGCAATGTGCTGCGTATTTTGCAATGGTTTTGGAATGATGTCAACTTCATAAAGCAAATAAATTATTAAATTTAAAAATCATTGATTTTTTGAACATTCAAGAAACGATTTATACTTTTTAAATGGCACTTAAAAATAACCCGCAAAACAGCCATCATTTGCGGGTTATCTAATCATCTATAATCATCTAACAGGATTAAACAATCCAGTTTTTTATCACTACTTTAACCATAACACCATTACCTTCAAGACGAATCATGCTTGGAAGGTCTATGCCTTTGACTGAAGTATATTTAGTGAAGTCAATAGTGTAGCCACTTTGTTTCAGCTGAACCAGATGATTGAACTGATCATGTTTCTCTGATTGAATTCCACCTGGTGCCGGCAATCCTCGTACCCAGTAATAGAGATTATTAACTGGCAGACGAATTCCTGTCTGTTTCAGTAGTAATTCATCGGCGTTACTTGAAGTAGATGTTTTAGCGCCATCCTGGAAGGTGACTGTGCCACCGCTTTTATTAATAGCAACTGCTCCACCACCCAATGGTCCCATCAGACGAATTTGATAAGAACCGGGGCCATGTTGTACCCAATCCATAGTGGCTGACCATCCTTTGGATTTGCTTTTCGCCGCCATTGCCCCTTTTATTTCCCAGGAAGAGATTGTAGCAGTTTCTGCCTTTCGTTCTGCCAAGGGAATTATTTTATTGGTTGGTTGCTCTTCAGCTGGGCGCGGAGGCGCACAGGCGGTTAATAAACAAATGGATATAATTGCCATA
>CAYUYG010000428.1:0-1860 GCA_964449125.1 uncultured Coxiellaceae bacterium
TATAAAGATGAATTCAAAATTATTGGGTGGGATATTATTAGTAGTTGGCACAACCATCGGTGCGGGCATGCTGGCATTGCCAGTGGCAACGGCGCAATTGGGTTTTTGGGGTTCAATCGTATTATTAGTGAGTTGCTGGGCAATCATGACCGCCAGCGCGTTTGTCTTTCTCGAAGTAAATCTATGGCTACCCCCTAACAGTAATTTAATTTCCATGGCGGGCGCGACCCTGGGGAGAACAGGGCAAGTCTTTACTTGGCTTGTTTATCTTTTTTTACTGTATTCCATTTTATCCGCGTATGTTGCTGGCGGTGGCGATTTATTCCACTATTTATTAACCACGCAAGGTATTGCCATTTCTAGCTCTCTGTCTGCTATTTTATTTACTTTTTTGTTTGGTCTGGTTGTTTATTTTGGAATTAACTTTGTAGATTATGTTAATCGTGGTTTGATGTTTGGCAAAATGGGTGCTTATATTTTACTCGTCATTTTGATTTTTCCCTTTGTTTCAGCGAGCAATCTCGATAGCGGTGAATTTAAACACATCACCTCACCTAGCAGCATTACCGTGACGGCGGTGGCATTTGGTTGTTTGATGATTATTCCCAGTTTACGTACTTATTTTGGCGAAGATGTGAAGTCTTTGCGTAAGGCTATTTTCATTGGCACCTTAATTCCACTCGTTTGTTATATTGCCTGGGACATGGTGATCATGGGCGTTATTCCTTTAAATGGCACGCCTGGATTAAACGCCATGTTGCATTCATCCACTTCCAATAGTGATATCGTCGTGGCTTTATCGACCTTATTGCAAAAAGATAATGTGACCACCTTGGCAAAATTCTTTACCTCTATTTGTATGGCCACCTCATTTTTAAGCATCTCGCTTTGCTTGTCTGATTTCTTGTCCGATGGCTTGAATATTAAAAAGCAAGGGGTGAGTGGTAATGCGATTATCTTTAGTGCGACTTTTCTACCTCCGATTGCTGTCGTCTTGTTTTATCCCGACGCTTTTATTCGTGGCTTAAATTTTGCGGGCATCAGCTGTTTCATCCTCATGATTCTGCTGCCGCCATTAATGGCTTGGTTTGGCCGTTATCGTCGCACCTTCCCTGCCGCCAATTATTGTGTACGCGGCGGCAAAATGTTACTGGCTTCGCTCATGTTATTCGCCACCCTCATGATTGGCTTTGGTATACGCGCCTTAGTCTAGTTCTGTTTTGTTAGCTCCCTGCATGAAGTGACGGTTTCTCGTCACTTCATGATGCGCTTGCGGATGACCTTCCGTCACGATTAAATGTTAAACTAGTCACAGTCCTTAGCAGGGAAGCGGGCATGTATAACATTACAAATATTTGGGGATGGCTGGGATTTTCATTGTTTGTGGTGGCAGCCCTCAGTCTGGATACATTTTTTGTAAAGTCCAGTGCTAAACCTTCTTCATCCATTCGCGCTGCCGTGTATTGGACCTGCACCTGGATCGTTTGCGCACTGATTTTCAATCTTATTTTGTGGATTACGCTGGATGTTAGCTCTGGGCGTGCGATAGCCAATGATAAAGCCCTCGCGTTTTTCACGGGATATCTGATTGAAAAATCGCTATCGATTGATAATTTATTTGCTTTCTACATGATTTTTACGCAGTTGCGCATTCCTGTGATTTATCAGCAACGCGTTTTCACTTATGGCATCTGGAGCGCCATTGTCTTGCGTCTCGTGCTCATTTTACTCGGCACCTGGCTCGTACAGGAATTTCATTGGGTCTTGTATCTCATGGGCGCTTTTTTATTGCTGACCGGCATAAAAATGTTATTTACCAATAAAAAGCAGCCGGATTTCAGCACTAACCTGATTTTCAGA
>CAYUYG010000429.1:0-1859 GCA_964449125.1 uncultured Coxiellaceae bacterium
CATGGGAGATGCAATCGTCGGAAATTTAGGTTCATCTGAACGTGTAAACTATACAGCCCTAGGCGATACCATCAATTTGACTAGCCGCTTGGAAAATGTCAATAAAGTTTATAAAACTAAAATTTTGGTAAGTGAAATTGTTTATCATCAGATAAAAGATAAATTTGTGTTGCGTATGGTCGACCGCATTGCTTTGAAAGGGCGAATGGAATTGAGTTATATCTATGAATTACTCGGCGATAATTTTCGCGAACTGCCATTTGACATCCATGCCTACCGTGCCGAATTTGAAAAAGGGTTTGCTGCTTATCAGTTGAATCACTGGTCTGATGCCATGCAATACTTTCATGCCTGTTTAGAAATTTATCCACAAGACACGATTGCACCAATTTTTATAAAGCGTTGTGAAAATTATTTGAAAGATTAAAAGGTTAAGATTCTCTTAAGTATTACTCCATACAATCAAATTATATCTGTAAAAAAACAAACTGCGAATAATCCAGGATCAA
The DNA here is from genome assembly GCA_964449125.1 of uncultured Coxiellaceae bacterium. GTDB lineage: Bacteria > Pseudomonadota > Gammaproteobacteria > DSM-16500 > DSM-16500 > Aquicella. The sequence goes on from CAYUYG010000429.1 coordinate 510, forward strand.
TTCAACAAAGGAGTATACAATGTCGTTCCAATTTCTTTCCTATAAACAACTCAGAGCAAATCTACTTAATTTTTATAATACCGAAGCGGGAAAGCTTGATGGTATCGAACACGAGAGAGTTAAACGCTATAAAACAGTGCAATTAGCATCGATGCTAAAGTTTATCAATGAATTAGATAGTGCAGAATATTACACACCGGTACGAAAAAAAGATTCACGCACGCATTTAATTGAAGATGCAGCTATTTCAGAAGAAAGAAAAGCTAAAATTTTGACTGGCAAAATGAAACAAATGGTCCTGCAGTTAAGAACAGTTGAAGGTCGTCATTTTGAAGCTGATCGCCCTTTTTTGGAGAAATTACCAGCGGTTCTTGGCGAAACTGAAACGAATATATACGATCCGCAAGCCCATAATGAGGCATATGATGCTTTACAGGCATTCCGAGTAATTTCTTATCAGAAATTGGTGGAAAACATCAGTAACATTACTTCAGGTTGGGCTGAATTGGATGAATTGAAAGCTTTAATCAAAGAAATCAATGCTGGTATTAGAAAAGATGAAGTGGGTGATTATCACGTATCTGAACACATGCCATGGGTTTTAGATCAAAAGACACTGATTCTCATGGGTAAAATGTTTTATATCAAAGAGAAATTTGAAGGATATTGGGCTAGGTTGAAGGGCTCATTAAGCAGCCAATTATATAAAAATATTCTTCCGGCAATGGGTTTTAAAGGTAACGTCGTTGATGAGCATCTTATTCTTGCTGCAAAACAAGCTTATGACAGATTTGTCTTCATGAAAAACGCTGCAGCTAAGAAAGATGAACCTGTTTCAACACCAACTCCTACAAGACTGCAGAGTGTTCATGCACAGCTCAAAGCCGAAATTCCAGCGGTTGAACCAAATGAACAAGGTGTGACGGAAGGCCTTCATGTTAATCTTAAAAAGATTAATGAAAAACATGCTATTAATGAATGGCAAAAAAATAAAACTGCGCTAGATAAAGTAAGTAATTACATGGATAAAACACTGGATAAAGTAGAACGTTTTGATGCGACGACATTAAAACACGTCCGTACAAAACAGACTGATCCAATGATTGAGCGCAATGTATTTGCAAGTATTTCTCAACCTGAAAAAAATAAATTAACAGCCGTACCAGCAGAATTAATAAGTGATCGTTCTGCCCCTAGTACAGCCAACACCAGCGAAGAATTAGGTATGCAAATTAGAGCATTTGATCGTGCAACTCTCAATCCAACAAAAACCTGTGCAACAACGCCTCGTATTCAAAGTGCTAATTTATCCCGTGAAGAGAATGTTATGTCGCATATCAAACTCTTTCA
>CAYUYG010000430.1:0-1859 GCA_964449125.1 uncultured Coxiellaceae bacterium
TTATTTGATTATTAAAACAACACAATGTTTGTGAAACTGGCAAATTATTTAATTAGACAGTTTGGCCCGCTTACAGGTAAACGTATCGGTATTAGCCTACAACGTTCCGCTCATTTACTTGGAGCAATCCATGCCGTATTCAAATGCGGCGCTGTGCTCGTTCCTTTTGGCACAGAGATCAGCGAAAATTTGTGTGCCAAAATTGAAACGACGGAATTATCATTATTATTAACCGATCAACATACGGACGCTATATTTAGTACCGATATCAAATTTCCACAGTCGCAAAAAGTTAATTTAGATATTCATACCGACATACAAAATGCTGAATCAACGCCTACTCATATTGCCATCCATCCAGAGATGCTTGCTTACATTATCAGCACTTCAGGAACAACAAGTGGCGAACAAAAACTCCTTAAACTCACCCACGGTGGTTTTTCGAATTTACTTTATGAACTATTAAATCAACATATTGCGCCGCATAGCAGAGTATTGTGTACCAGCCATTTCAAGCTTGACCCACCACTTTATGACATGCTGGTTGCTATTGTTACGGGCGGTGAACTGCATCTCTGTTATGAAGAAGGACGTATGGATCCAGCGGTTTTAAATGAAATAGTACGTACACACAATATTAATTTTGCTGTTCTCATGCCCGACTTAATTGCTCAGCTTGACCCAAGCCTACCCCTTACTCATCTCACCACAATGGGTGATACTCCGAATGTTGCAGTGTTGGCTAAATTTAAAGAAAAAAATCCGCACTTACGTATTCAAAACGGGTATGGCACAACAGAATGTGGCATTTGCGACACACTCATGGAATATGCGCCGGAAACATCACATTATATTGGTCGCCCTATTCGTAACAAACTAATTTTTATTCTTAATCCAGTTACGCTAGCGATCTGCCCACCAGGCATACCAGGAGAAATGTTTGTGGCTGGCATGGGATTAGCTGAAGGCTTTGTCAATAATGATGAGCTGACGAGCAAAAAATTTAAAGTTTGTGGATTTCATCCTGACAAACAGCAATTTTATATTATGGATGCTGATTGCCAAGATTTCAGCAATGCGATTAGATTATATGCGACAGGTGATTACGCGTGTTATTCACAACCGATAAGAGAAGAAAATCGAATTGATGAAACGCTGGCATTAAAATTTATTGGCAGACAGGACGGTCAGGTTAAAATCCGCGGTGTACGCGTAAATCTGATCGTCATCAAACAATTACTCGAAGATCATCCTTCCGTTAATGAAGCGTGTGTGATCGTTGATCCACGTAGTCCTTCCAGCAATAAAAAACTGATTGCGTATGTCGTTCCCATTGAAATCGAGGACAGCGATAAATCACTTTCAAACGAGCAACTACGCAATTATTTAGCCGTTTCATCGCTGGTCAGGGCCGCCTTTCCAAGTGAGTTCGTTTTTTTACAAAAAATGCCTGTCACTGAAAGTGGCAAACCCAATATACGGGCTCTTCCTCTCCCTGCTCCGCAAACGGAAAGGGGAGATTCAAACGTCGTAAACAATTTAACTCCTTATCAAAACAGTCTGCTGCGCGGTTGGCAAAAAGTCTTACCGCTGGAAGGCTCCAGCTTTCCACTTGAGTATACATTTAACGATTTGGGCGGGGATTCCTTGCTATTTACGATGCTGAAATCCATACTGAGTTTAACGGAAAAAATATATTTTAACCCCACCTTGCCAATGACACTTTTCCTGAACATGAGTATTCTTGATGCTGAAAAATATTTAATTTCTCACTATCAATATCAACTGGTATGTTGCTGGCAAGTTCTTTTAGATATTGGGTTTACAAAGATTGATACTGAAAAAAGTTTTTTAGAACA
>CAYUYG010000431.1:0-1858 GCA_964449125.1 uncultured Coxiellaceae bacterium
TGCCAAAATAAAGCTGCTTATTACCTGCAGGTTATCTGCTGTAATTCTTCTTGTCGCTGTTCAAGATCAAGATAAACCCGCTGCACTTCGGCGACGGAATCGGCTTCCACCAACACTGATCGCGTCATGCGCTCGTCAATGATCGTGGCGCGTATGCCGCCTGCTTGCGTGCAAACACGTGCACCGCGATGAGTGGAAGGCCAAAGCGGTGTTTCAAGTGTTGCGAGAGGCAACAACACTTCATCATCAATTTCATTGCTAATGATCCTGACCGGGCCAACAGCCCGCATGGGAATCGTTGCAACTTGTTCATTATCTTGCCAGCGCATATTTTTCTTGAAATACCCAAGGCTTATAGATATAAAAGGCCATCATTCTACTGGAAAAAGCCTTATGACAGCAACCGAATACGTCGTTCTGGTGGACTCACAAAACCATCCCATCGGGCTTGCTGAAAAGCTATTTGCACATCAAAAGAACCTCTTACATCGTGCTTTTTCGGTTTTTATTTTCCGAAAAGGCCAACAAATAGAGTTACTTTTACAGCAGCGCGCCTTAGGCAAGTACCATTCTCCGGGACTCTGGACTAATACTTGCTGCTCACACCCACGAGCCCAGGAAAGCATTACAGCCGCTGGCGAACGACGATTATCTGAAGAATTGGGCATGCGCGCCGACCTGCGTGATTTAGGCTGGTTTCACTATAATGCGCATTTTTCCAATGGTTTGGCTGAGAATGAGATTGATCATGTGTTAATTGGCCAGGTTCCCGCTGATTTAAATTTTCAGCCCAATCCCGACGAAATTGCCACTATCCGCTGGATTACCATCCCTGCTTTAGAAGCCGAGCTCGCTGCTCATCCGGAAAACTTTACGCCATGGTTGAAAGAGGCTTTAGCGGTGGTTAAATCCTCTTAGCCTCACTCAATCTCACCTCTGCCTGTTTGCCTTTTAAGCAATACACCCCATCCGTCACTACGGTGACACCTTCCCCCGAAGGGGGAAGGTTTGCAGAGGTCTGAGCGCAAAATATTATTTATAAACTGGAAAACGTTGGCACAATGCTAAAGCCTGCTGACGAATACTTTCGATTTTTTCTTTGTTCTGACTATCATCCAAAATATCGCAAATCCAATTCGCAACTTGCTCACATTCTTTTTCCTTGAATCCGCGGGTTGTCACCGCCGGTGAACCAATACGAATACCACTGGTGATAAAAGGTGATTGCGGATCATTCGGCACGGCATTTTTATTGGTGGTGATATACGCTTGCCCTAATGCCGCTTCCGCATCCTTACCCGTGATTTTTTTGTCGATCAAATCAATCAACATCAAATGATCATCCGTGCCGCTGCTCACTATTTTATAACCACGACGCATGATCGTCTCTGCCATCGCACGCGCATTCAGCAAAACTTGCTGTTGGTAATGTTTAAAATCAGGCTGCAATGCTTCTTGAAATGCGACCGCTTTTGCCGCAATCACGTGCATGAGTGGACCGCCCTGACTGCCAGGGAAAACAGCAGAATTTAATTTCTTTTCCAAATCCGGATTAGCTTTTGCCAAGATCAAACCGCCTCGTGGACCGCGCAAGGTTTTATGCGTCGTGGTCGTCGTGACATCTGCAATTTGTACGGGTGAGGGATAAAGACCCACTGCGACCAATCCTGCAATATGCGCAATGTCTGCCATCAAATACGCGCCGACACTGTCTGCGATATCACGAAAACGCTGCCAATCAACAATTCGCGAATAAGCAGAAAATCCGGTCACAATTAATTTCGGATTATTTTCACGCGCTAATCGCTCGGCTTCTTCATAATCGATCTCACCGGTTTCTGGATGCAAGCCATAGGAA
>CAYUYG010000432.1:0-1858 GCA_964449125.1 uncultured Coxiellaceae bacterium
CCGTTGCCCAGCAACTTGAAAGACGCATTAGGTTTAGACGTGCAATGAAAAGAGCAGTTACAACAGCATTACGCTCTGGTGCATTAGGTATCAAGATTAGTGTGAGTGGTAGATTAGGTGGATCTGAAATTGCGCGTACTGAATGGTATCGTGAAGGTCGCGTGCCTTTACAAACTTTCCGTGCTGATATCGATTACGCATTGGCTGAGGCTTTTACCACTTACGGTGTGATTGGTGTTAAGGTCTGGATATTTAAAGGCGAAGTAATCGGTGATAAAGAGCAAGCTGAAGGCGGTACAACAGAAAAATCTTCAGCTAAACAGGAGAAGTAACAATGATGCAACCAAAGCGGACAAAATACCGCAAACAATTTAAAGGTCGCAATCGTGGTGTTGCTACTCGAGGAAACAAAGTAAGTTTTGGTGAATTCGGACTTAAAGCAACAGAACATGGTCGCATTACGTCCCGTCAAATCGAAGCTGCACGACGTGCCATGTCGAGACATGTGAAACGCGGCGGTAAAATTTGGATTCGGATTTTTCCAGATAAACCTATTTCCAAGAAACCACTTGAAGTGCGTATGGGAAGCGGCAAAGGAAACGTAGAGTATTGGGTCGCTCTCGTCCAGCCAGGTCGGATGATGTTTGAAATTGAAGGGGTCCCGGAAGATTTGGCACGTGAAGCGCTGAGATTGGCTGCAGACAAATTGCCGGTTAAAACTGTATTTGAAAGTCGGACGATAATGTGATGAAAGCGAGCGAATTAAAAAGTAAATCAATCGAAGAGCTGCATAGCGAGCAAATTGCAATTAGCAAAGAGCTCTTTAATTTGCGCATGCAAAGAGGCATTGGGCAGACACCGCAATCACATCTCTTTAGGAAGTTAAAAAAAGAGATCGCACGTATTAAAACGATCTTAAGAGAAAAAGAAGGTTCATGATTATGACGCAAGAGCAGAAAATTTCAGGCCGAACTGTAATTGGGAAAGTGATAAGCAATAAAATGGATAAAACCATTGTTGTTGAAGTGGAACGTAAGGTCATGCATCCGCTCTACGGTAAGTACATGCGTAAGTTTTCTAAGATGTATGCACATGACACTGAAAATGTGTGCAACATCGGAGATGTTGTACTGATTAAGATGTGCCGCCCCATTTCCAAGAAAAAATCTTGGGCCTTGGTGGAAGTGCTTAATCAAGCTGACAAAGAAGTAGCTGGCTAGAAATTAAAGAATAAAATCATTTTTTCTTCACAACTTCTTTATTTTTCAAATAAACATGATAGTATTGACGGCCTTGTTTCCGTCATAAATTGGAGTTAAAGCATGATTCAGACGCAGACGATCCTAGACGTGGCGGACAATAGTGGTGCGCGTCGTGTAATGTGTATTAAGGTGCTAGGTGGATCACGTCGTCGTTATGCAAATATCGGTGATGTAATTAAAGTTAGCGTAAAAGAAGCTGCTCCTCGTGGTAGGGTTAAAAAAGGAGAAGTTTTAAACGCAGTTATCGTTAGAACGCGTAGCGGTGTACGACGTCCAGATGGATCGCTTATACGCTTTGATGAGAATTCCGTGGTACTTTTGAATGCACAAATGCAACCTATAGGTACACGTATATTTGGACCTGTAACACGTGAGCTACGCGGTGAAAACTTTATGAAAATCATCTCATTAGCCCCCGAAGTGCTCTAAGTATGAGTAATAAGAGTATACGAATATGAGAAAGATTAAAAAAGGTGATGAAGTTATTGTCATCACAGGAAAAGATAAAGGTAGAAAAGGCGTTGTGCTATCTGTTGTGCTAGGCGGTGAAAAACTCGTTGTTGAAGGCATAAATACAGTAAAGAAGCATGTTAAAG
>CAYUYG010000433.1:0-1852 GCA_964449125.1 uncultured Coxiellaceae bacterium
AAGGCGAGGCAATCGCTGCAACCGGTATTAAGCAAATGGCAGAAAGCGTTAAGATAGAAGCAATGGATGTTTTTTTCATTATGTATCCTCGTTGGCAAGATTATTAGAGTAGTTAGAATTCACTTTAATAAGACCTGATACATAAAAGCAAGTGAAGAATGACTCGATCAAACATTGTTCAACCAGTTGTTCTGTGCTGAAAAGTGGCTAATAAACGCCTTTACTGCTAATATTCAATTTCGAGGAATCAAGGAAGATATCAATAGTATGTTTAACAAGCGAATTGAATACAGCTTATTCGGTTTACTTTTAATCCTTCCGTGTTTAGTCAACGCAAGCACGCCTTACTATGGCGCGAACTTTTCATTTGCAGCCATTGCAAAAGAACCATCCAATTTGCACGGCGTGCAACTTATGCTGAATTATGATCCACAACGTTTTAAATGGCGGCAATTTAATGTTTACTTTGACGGCGGTGTTTCCAATTTTTATGTAAACAACGCTGCGCACAATAGCAACATCACCATTTATTCCATTGCACCGGTTGTTCGTTATACGTTTAAAAAACAAGGACCGATCCATCCTTACCTGGAATTAAGCATTGGTTTGGCTTATCTCAACCATACCCGTATTGACGATCGCAATCTCGGCATTCATTTTGCATTTCAAGACAGGGTGGGAATTGGTATTTTTCTAGGCAGCGCTGAAAAAGTCTCCGTTGGCATCCACGCAGTGCATTATTCTAATGCACACCTGGCGGATAACAATTCAGGGATAACCATTCCCATGATGATCGATCTTGGCTACCGTTTTAACTAATTTCGTGTAAATTCAGGTTTTTTTACGGCCAGTTACCGTTTATTATAGGGTGGACTAGACCGCGTTACGGAAGCCATGCGAAAACGTATCCCAATTAAAAATCACCAGCAGGAAATCCAGCTGATTGCCCATCGCTCGATGTTTGGGTTGGCCTTTATTTGCCTATTGGTTATTTTATTGCTAGCGCGGCTTAGCTATTTGCAGATTTATAAAAGCGATATCTATGTTACCTTGTCCACTAATAACTGGCTGGATTTAGTCCCCGTCGAACCCTCACGTGGTTTGATCTATGACCGTAACGGCATTTTATTGGCTGAAAATGTACCTGTATTTAGTTTGGACATCATACCCAACCAGGTAAACAACCTTCCTAAAACACTGGTTGAATTAGGCAACCTCGTCTCACTCAATGACAATGATCTAACTCAATTTCGTCGACAATTACGCCAGCATAGGCGTTTTGATGAAATCCCGCTTAAATTACGCCTGACCGAAGATGAGGTGGCGCGTTTTGTCGAAAACCAGCATCTTTTTCCTGGCATCATTATTAAGGCGCGTCTCATGCGTCATTATCCCTACGGCGAAAGTTTCGCCCATGTATTAGGATATGTGGGACGAATTAATGCACAGGAACTCGAGGAAATTGATACCGCCAATTACAGCGCCAGCCATTATATTGGCAAACTGGGTATCGAAAAATTTTACGAAGAGGAATTGCACGGTAAAGTCGGTTATGAAGAAGTAGAAAATGATGTCAGTGGAAAAGCAGTTCGTACCCTGAAAGAAATTAAAGGTATCCCCGGGAAAAATCTCTATCTTACGCTGGATATGAATTTGCAATTCATTGCGGAAAAAGCGTTGGCAGACCACCGAGGTGCCATTGTTGTGATTCAACCCGCAACAGGACAAGTGCTCGCGATGGTCAGTCAACCCGCCTATGACCCCAATATGTTTGTCGTGGGCATTAGCCAAAAAGATTATCAGACATTACAAACATCCGATGCACGACCTTTATATAATCGCGCGTTGCGGG
>CAYUYG010000434.1:0-1845 GCA_964449125.1 uncultured Coxiellaceae bacterium
CAAAATGCCAAAACGTGGAGGTGTGACGCCTGGCGTATAATAATCCATGATTTCGTTATAGAGTACTTGCACCGGCCCCGCTAGCGCATCTTTCTGTACGGCGGGCGCCGCTTTTTTGCCCGTGCTTGATGCGGGTTCTTTACCTTTATCTAATTTATCTTCGCAGGCTTTTAAAATATTACAAAGATCCAAAGTAGCAGCTGACTGTAAGCCTAATTCTTTAAAAGCTTCGGCATGGCGCGTTTGAACATGACTTGCAAATGCCGTATCAATCGTTTTAAACACGTCAATGAATTCTTCATTAATTTGGCCACTCTCTGAGTTCGTCATAATGCTTGGATAGTGCTGGATAAGCCTGATCACGGCGTTCATGCGAGTTGAAATTTCGGTAAATGTTTCAGCCGACATTCTTTGGTCTTGCCGTTGCGCGGCTGCTTTAATTCTTGTTGCGTGATTACGCAAATAGCTTAATGCGCCTTGCTTGCCAGGGAGAAGTTTTTCATCTTCTGATGAGGCACCTAATTCATGCACACCGCCTACAAAAACAGTCGCAAACATGGTTTCAAGATCATGCAAGCTTTTTGATTTGATTTGGTCTGCATCATATCTATCAGGATCGCAACGAAGTCCTTTGCAAATAACCTCACGCAATACCAAGGCAATCTTTTTAGGGTGAGTAATGGCTTGTTGTTCTTTAAATAGCTTGAGTAGGTGTTGTATTTTTTGGTAATGAGTTAGAGCTTGATCAAGTTGCACCTCTACCAACAGTTTTTTGAGCACCGCTGTTAAAAAAGTCACGGCTTGATCCGTGCTGTATTCAAAACCCCGATGATTTGCTAAGTCTGTAAAATGACGTTCTAAATACTCTAGCGCAGTGCGTGATAATGCCATGATTTTTTCCTACGTTTGGTGGTTGCACGATTCGGGACAGCTAAGGCTGACTCATATTGGTTTTCGTCATCTTACAAGCGTAGGCTTAACTTAATCTTAATTCAGACTGAGTGGTTATATTTTGATCTATATTGGTGGTCGAGCGCTGCGGGTTGGTCGAAAATAGTGCAGCTGCAACGCCCGTAATCAGCGCCAGATTTTCCTGTGCACCAAATGAATCCAATAAAGCGGTTAGTTCTCTTAATTCAGCATGCGCTTTTAGTAGGGCTGCATTAATGTCTTCGTTGCTCTGACTTTCAGCAGACATCAATTTGCGAATGGCGCGAATATTGGCTTCTTGTTCGCTTTTTTGTTTTTTGAGATAGGCAATCGTGTCGTGTGCTCGAAAGTTTTCTTCTTGCTGAAGGCCAATCATTTTCATTTTTTCAAGTGAAAAGAGGCCTTGGTCTGCTTTTAATTCCTCTTCATACTGCGCTATAGCTATTTCAAAGTAATCACTAACATGCTCTTCATCCGGGTCAATCACTGTTTTCGTATCGGCCAGACATTCCATTAATTGGATGATGAGATTTCTTTTAATGGCAATGGTTTGTTCGAGTTTCATTGCTGGTGTAAACATGTCATTGAGAGGGGCAGCGCTGCACATGGCTAATTGTTTTTTATGTGCTGCAATCGTTTCGAGTTGCGTAACAAAGCGTTCTATCTGGTCAATGAGTGGTTTAGGAACGGTGGTGATTACTTCATTAATGGGTTGTGATTTTGCCTCAAGGAACGGATTATATTCGTAGTCTTTTAAGGTGCTCGCATCTAAACGATGACTGGGAAAGCCATTGAGGATGATGGGGTTGTCCATAAAATTACAATGAATGCCATCACAAAATGCATCGGGTACGGGGTCAGTGGTTGGGTCAAAGCCAAAGTCTGCAAGACGCTGGGAAAAAGGCTTAGCAGGTG
>CAYUYG010000435.1:0-1842 GCA_964449125.1 uncultured Coxiellaceae bacterium
AGTCAATGTAATGGCGAGAGATTACAAACACCGCGCACACAGCCGAGACACCAACAACCGTAGGCGCAAAGCCCAAGAATCGACCAGCGTGGGTGTATTCAAATGGATGTTGGTGACGGCGTTGATTATCGGTTTTGTGGTGTTTTTGGTGTATTTAAAAAGTCCCGGATTGCAAAAATCAGCCCCACTAGCTCAAACCCAGGAAACAACGGCAGCCGCAAAACCGGGCATAACTGAGGCAAGCAATAAGCCAAGCATCGACCCAAAAGCCAAGGAACAAAAGCCGCAACTACCGCAATTTGACTTTTATACCATCTTACCGAAAAAAGAAATGATCGTGCCGGATCATGAAATCAAGACACGTACCCGTGAAGAGCAAGTCGGCAAAAACAAGAAAGCCAGTTACGTCATCCAGGCAGGGTCGTCCCGCGACCCCAAAGATGCCGACCAACTACGGGCCAAATTGGCGCTGATGGGTATAGAATCCAAAATCCAGAAAGCCAAAGTCGAAAGCGCTATTTGGTACCGCGTCAAAATCGGCCCCTATACCCAAATGGGTAGCGTCAACACGATCATGTCCAGGTTGCAAAAAAACGGCATGAAACCTGTTATTACTGAGGTGGATGAGTAAGGGTGCTAGGGGTTTTGCCCATGCGGATCATATCTGATAGTAAATGGAGGGTAAAAAATTACCTCCACCTAACAGGTATATTTTGTGAAGCAGCCGATTACTTTCTATCATGTTCTTTAATTAAGTAACACTTTAAATTGTTTTAAAAATTATTAAATTCATAGCTTTATAATTATTACGATGAGCAACTGGGAAATCATTAGTGGGGAAGCAAGTATTGTCTTGGTTGGCAATATTAATCCTAAAATATTCCAACCAGAATGGTTTATTCGCAAAGGTATAGTTGAGGAGTGGGATTATAGTCAGGATAATTTTATTAGCTTGTCTGATATGTCTCAAATGGAATTGCCTAATGATCGTAAGATACTGGCATTATTCAATCAGTTTTCAGTAAGCTCATCGCGTGCGAGTGAATTTTTTTCTTTAAAAGATTTGGTGATGAGTACATTTACATTGTTAAGTGAGACGCCAATCTTACAAATGGGGATGAATTATACTTCAGCCATCAAAATTGTTAGCCAAGATAAATGGAGGCAATTTGGTAGCCAATTAGCACCTCAAAACTACTGGAAAAATGCGGCAAATTTCATAAATTCCCTTGAAGAAGACAAGCTAAATAAATTAGGGCTTTGGGAACTAACGATGAATTTACCCAGGCCGGACGACTTAGCTGGCTATGTTCGACCGAAAATAGCCGTATCACCCCAAACGCCATATACGCTAGTTTTTAGTATAAATAATCACGTTGAAATTGAAGGCTCTAGTGCGGCAACAATGAACAAAATATTAGGCGAAAATTGGGATAAATCTTTGTCTTTAGCTAAGGAAATTACTTCAAATATTATGGAATCACAATTGGGGACGGAAAAATGAGTACAGCTATAGCTAGCTTGCCACAAGAAAACAACCAGTTCAGGTATGGAAGGCCTGGAACTGATTATTCATCAACTAAAGAACCAGAGATTCGGCCGCGTAGTAAAAGGCAACCTAATGATGTCATAAACCTTAATAAAGCAAAAGAGGAACTAAAACTGTGTTGGAGTGGCGTAGTTATAAGTGCGAATGATCGAGAGCTTACCGTGCGAATGGAGGATTTACTAAATCGTGAAAATCCTGATGAGCTTGTTGTCTTATCAAGAGATGAAATTGACGATAATGATCAATGCCTTGTGAAACCAGGTGCTTTGTTTTATTGGAATATAGGTTATAGG
>CAYUYG010000436.1:0-1826 GCA_964449125.1 uncultured Coxiellaceae bacterium
TTTCAAACGCTGCTTGCCACATATATGGGGAGTTATAAAGCGTCGCACCATTGCCACCCTTAATATCATCCTTATATGGACTTATTTCTATGACACGTTCCTCAAAAATCTTTATCGCTTCTTTCATGGGTATATGATTTTGATATGCATAGAATGCAGGAGCGTGAGCATAAGCAAATTGCCAACTTGCAACTGCAGAAAGCTCCCACCGGTCAAACAATACTTTATTGCGCAAAAGCCACGGCCCAACTACGAGCAAAAAACCAATGCAGAACATACTTGAAAATTGTATAACCTTTCTCCATGAAAAATTTTCTACAAAAAGGAAAAATATTATTACTGCCGGAACAAACACTTCTCCCACGGGGCGCACCAACGTCGCCACCCCAAGCATCAGCCCTGCTCCGAACACCTGTTTGATTTTCTTATTTGGGTTAGAAACAAGAAGATAAAAAACATACAACGTCAAGAAAATGAACAACGGCTCAGTCACAATAAAATTACTATAAAAAATCCCCGTGGGATCCATAGCAAAAAGGATCACCGCAAACATCGCAATTTTTTTTGAAAAAAGAATCCCAATTCGCCATAGCAATACAGCAGACAACCCTGCTATTATATTCTGAAAAAATGAAACTGAGAGCAGTGATGAAAAAAATCCAAGAATCACCGCTAAAAATATTGGGTATCCCGGCATTTCATAACTATTTGGTTGATGGGTAACAAGGCTGACAAAGTTATGATTTTCACGGATACTATCTGCCGCAGAAAGATAACTTATCGAATCAGAACCAATAATGGGCGTATTCAAATTATGACTAAAATTGACCAAAAACAACAAAGCAATACTTCGAAGAACAAAAACACTTGCAAAAATAAGGGGTTCTAACGAAAAAGCTTTTCGCATCATTACTGTAATGGTGCGAATCGGTAATATAAAAGTGCGCGCAAGATGCGAAACGTATGATGCCATCGTATTTTTTTACCCTCCTCAAAGCTACGAGCCCTATAGGTAATCGGTACTTCTATAATATTAAATCCCGCCCGAGTAGCCTTTGCTGTTAACTCAGCCTCTATTTCAAAATGAACACTTTCTAACGAAAATTTCTTTAAGATATCTTTATCAAATACTTTCGATGCCGTTAAAACATCCGTCAGTCGAATCCCAAGCACAAGATTAATAAGTTTATTAATAAGAAGCCCTCCCCAAAGATATGTCTTATATCGATACACACTAGTATTAAGATTAATCAAGCGAGACCCATAAACAATTTTTGCCTTTCCGTCTAGGACAGGGCGCAACAAAAGCGCAAAATCTTCTGGCTGGTACTCCGTGTCAGCATCTTGTCGTAAAATAATTTTGCCTGTCGCCGCCATCATTCCATCTCTCCAACTAGAGCCCACTCCTTCATTTTTTTCATGGAAAATCCCTCGTACCAAAGGATACTGTGCCACCAGTTTCGAGATAATTTCTCGAGTGCCATCAGTCGAATAATTATCAACAACGATTACCTCCCGTTCAAGCCCTAGGACATCGGCACGAAGAGACCTCTCTACCACATCTTGGATAGATTTCTTTTCATTATACGCGGGAATAACAATAGAAACTTTTTTATAAAGATTCATAAGTTAATGTAAGTCCATCGCGAAGACTTGTTGTTGCATGCCACCCTAATAATTTCTCAGCTTTCTGGATCGAAATCCGCTCTTCCGAGACACCATCGGACTCAAATCCTTCCTTAATAGACACTTTCTTCCCAGTCACGGATCCTATCGTCTCCGCAAGTTCTATTAAAGTCGCCGTGTCTTTATGCGCAATATTAAAA
>CAYUYG010000437.1:0-1820 GCA_964449125.1 uncultured Coxiellaceae bacterium
AATTTATTCGCAATTTCATGAACACGGCCATCAATATGCATCAGTAAATTCAATTCGAGATAGTGCTCCCGGCCATATTTTTCCAAAGCGGGTAAAAGACGAGAGTCATGTAAAAGTGATTTAAATGCTTCAAAAAAAGCATTGCGGGTTTTATGGTCTATCTTCGTATGATTAACAGAATTAATAATTTCTTCTGCACAAATTGCGTATAACTTACTATTTAAAGGTGAACGAATATAATATTCATTACTAATGGTATGCATGACGTACAAAACGGCACCTAAACGCGTGCGTTTTGGGCGTGATATTTCATCAGGTGCAAGGTGCTTATCATCTGGGACGAGGTCTTTTATGACATGGCTCAATGCCGTTAACAATTGGCACGCGAATTCCCGTTCTTCATTGACAGTAACATAATTAATTGTATCCCCACTTTTTGCTACACGATAAGTTAAGTCAATCGTATCCATATTATTGGTAACGACTTCGTCTGTAGGAATGGCAGTGAGCAAGCGAGTAATATCTCGACTCATGCGATTCAGTATGGCAACCATCGTTGCTTTGAGTCGATTATTCAACTCATTCATGTCAATGCCGAGGAATAGGTGGGCGATCTGTAGTGAACGCAAGTCGTTTTCGGTTTCATTAAATAAACTATTATACAATTTACTTAAATAGATTAAACGAGACTTATCATCAAGTGTATTCCTTGCGCTGATATTCAAATTAATATTAATTAAACCAAATAAATTGCTGCCCTTTATTTTAACGCCAAATATGGTAAAAACATCAGGATGCATGTGTGGGTAATTGGCTTGAATGTCCTCAAGACAAACAATCCAGCCACCTAAAAGAAGGTGCTGAGCTTTTTTTTCAGTCATTTTATTTTTTTTATCATTGTCTTCTTCAGAGTCAAAATCAGATGCATCTTCCTCGCTTTCATAATTTGCGAGAGCAAAACTGCGGAAAGATAATAATAAATTAACGAGTGGTTTACGATCGCCGTTGCCGTACTCGACAACAACTTTATCAACTCCTGTACATAGTTTATCTAAAGAAGGCGGAATATAAGGCCGAGTTTCCATCGTCAACGCTCCTTTGTTTATACTGTCCTTTCGAACCATTCTACCGAAGCATTGAATGTTTTTATTAACGTATTATTAAATTACTCATTAATAAACAAGTGAATACGTTGAATAAAAAGTATTCAAAAAAGCGCGCTTAGCATATTAATTTTGGAACATTTGCTTTATAATCGTAAAAAAATGATGAGGCGTTTGTCGTGACTTTATTTGCAAAAAAAATTATGCATTATCAAGGTATTCTCGCAATTGGTGTATTAGCGGCTATTAGTTATCTAATAGCGAGTGTGCCACAGGTTGCAAATCTTGGGATTAGCTCATTAGTATTGGCCATTATTCTCGGTATTGTTGTTGGTAATAGTTGGCATCATCCTGCTTCATGGACACCTGGCATACAATTTTCCGCAAAACGTTTATTAAGATTGGCGATTATTCTGTATGGATTTCGTGTCAGCTTTCAACAAATTGTTTCAGTCGGTCCGGAAGCATTAATCATTGATATCATTATTGTTGCGTCAACTTTGTTGGCAGGTTATTTGGTTGGGACAAAGCTATTCAAATTAGATCGAGATATGTCCTTGCTTATTAGCATGGGTTCCGCTATTTGCGGTGCAGCGGCGGTATTGGCGGCGGAAGATATTTTAAAAAGTGAACCCTATAAGGCAGCGGTGGCAGTTGGTACAGTAGTTCTGTTTGGCACCACATCCATGTTTTTATATACTTTTTTACAGCATGCGG
>CAYUYG010000438.1:0-1818 GCA_964449125.1 uncultured Coxiellaceae bacterium
TTATCTGCAATGTGCGGTGACATGAAGATTTCACAGCTCTTTCGCCCAAGCACGATTAGGTGTCAGGAGCGGCCGAAAGCTGACATGAAATGAAAACCCGGCAGGAAAAAGGTGCATCGAGGCGGAACCTGTTATGAAAGCCGCGGAAAAAACAGGATCTCTCGTTCGCGTGGGTTTTAATCACCGATACCATCGTGCATTTCGCAAAGCCCGTGAATTAGTAGATTCCGATGCATTGGGTGAGCTGATGTTTGTACGCGCACGCTATGGACATGGTGGCCGTATTGGATATGACAAAGAATGGCGTGCGCAACCTGAACTCTCAGGCGGTGGTGAATTGATTGATCAAGGCGTGCATTTAATTGATTTAGCACGCTGGTTTTTAGGTGATTTTAGTGAAGTGCATGGATTTGCGCACACACATTTTTGGAATATGCCAGTCGACGATAATGGATTTTTATTATTAAAAACGCTCAAGAAAAAAGTCGCGTTTTTGCATGCAAGTTGTACCGAATGGAAAAATTTATTTTCTTTTGAGGTGTATGGAAAATTAGGAAAAATTGATATCAATGGGTTAGGCGGTAGTTATGGAACGGAAAAAATTTCATTTTATAAAATGTTACCGGAAATGGGGCCACCAGAAACATATGCGTGGGAGTATCCCATGGCTGATGATTCGTGGGAATTTGAATTGGCTGAATTTCTCGATGATATTCAGCAACAAAGGCAGCCTTCAGTCAGCTTGCATGACGCACATGCAGCACTAAAAATTGTGGAAGAAGTTTATAGGCTATCAAGTTTATGATAGTCGTTCGTAATGTTAATTTTGGATTTAATATTAGCCTATTGGATGTACCGCGGATAAACCGTTGTACTAAATCGACTGAGCCCACCTGATTCACTGATCACAAGATCAATATCAACATAGCGGATATTGGCTAATGTGCTCGTGAGTGCCCCTGTTGCATCGTAATATTGAAATGGAAAAGCTTGCACATTGCTCGCTAATACACTGGGCGAACTCCCTTCATTTCGAATAAGCTGTCCATTACTTAAAGAATAAGTCACGGTGCTGCCATTAAACTTTGTAAAAGCAAACTGACTGCTGCTGGCCGCTGTCACCGCGGTCGGGTCACGCACCTGCCGAACATCATTGCTCATCATGCTCATCGCTAATGCACCCGCCCCCTGATTTTGCACCACTTGTTCGCCTTCAAAATAACTACTAAACCCTTGCAGCAAGAAAAAAGATAACAAGGCAGAGATAATTGCCAGCACCACAATGACAATCACCAGCTCCACGATAGAATATCCTTGCGGCTTATATGCCATATCTACCCTTAATAGTCTGCCACCAAGCTCTTCAACACGACCTTGGTATCTCCTGCTCCCGTCACTGTAACGGTGACCATCGTGTAATGATTATCCGTATTAATGGTGGTGGGCGTAAACGTGGTATTGAAGGTATACCCCGTTAAAGTGGAGGCGCAAACAGCGGGCGGGCTCCCTGATGCACAAGGATCTGATAAGCCGGCATACCCCGTGAGCTGACGCTCCCCCAACACCACCTCCATACGACCTTGCGCAAGCAATCGATGACCGTAACAAGCTGCCAGCGTTCTCCAGGAGAGTGCGGGAGCGTGTCGCGAACGGCGGTTTCGACGCGCCTGACGTCCATTTGCTTAAAGTCCAGGGCGTCGAGATGCGACTAATGTCAGGTCGAAGGTAGGCATTTGCGCCGGCAGCTCGTTTCTTGCTTTTTTCGCCTCGTACGGCGCTGTCGGAACTAATGCAATGCATCGCTATAAAAGTAATCAC
>CAYUYG010000439.1:0-1808 GCA_964449125.1 uncultured Coxiellaceae bacterium
AACGAAAACCTAAATGTTCCATACCCGTATCGGGCGTGGATTTCATGCGCGCCGCCACACGGTATCCTGAACAATACGATTCATTACAAAGAAATGAACCGCCGCGCGTGACTTTCTTTTGCGCGTAAGGCTCATCTGGATCATACGCTTGCGCAGGACCTAATGGATTAATTAATTTTTCCTTGCGACTGACCGCATAAAAATCAGCACGGTACCAATCAGCCACCCATTCCCACACATTGCCTGCCATGTCATATAATCCATAGCCATTCGGTGCAAAGGATTTTACTGGCGCGGTGTAATAATACTTATCGCGCAAAGTATTTTTATTAGGAAAATTTCCCTGCCACGTATTGGCTTTCACCTTCCCTTGATCAATCGCTTCATTACCCCAGGGATATAAATTATTTTTTAGACCGCCGCGTGCTGCCCATTCCCATTCCGCTTCAGTCGGCAATCGCTTACCTGCCCATTTACAAAAAGCGCTGGCGTCATACCATGAGACTTGCACGACAGGATGATTATTAAGATTTTGTAAATTACTTTTTCCACCGCGCGGATGACGCCAATTTGCACCAGGCATCCATGTCCACCACTGACTAAAATCATTGAGTGCAACTGCATGATCAGGCGGCGTAAAAACAAGTGCAGCTGGCACCAACATTGCCGCATCCGGCTTCGGTGTATTGGGAGGCAATTGTTGTTTAAGCATTTCCCAATCCGGTTTTTGTTCTGCCGTCGTTACATAATGAGTGGCAGTCACAAATTGCTGAAATTGTGCATTCGTCACTTGGGCATTGTCCAACCAGAATGTCGTTAGCGCCACTTCATGCTTAGGTAATTCATCAGGGCGTGCCTGATCATTGTCACCACCCATCATGAAGTTGCCAGCAGGGATGAGCACCATATTGGGATGCAATTTACTAGCAGGTTTTGTCACTAGTTGGCCAAAACGCGAAGGGATTTTATTACAGGAACAAGTCTTGGGATCCATAGGAGCGGCAAACACATTGGAAAAAATCAGCAACCCCAAACCTATCAACTTCTTATCCATTTTTAATCATTTCCTTTTATTACGGGCTTATTATCCTGATGCACCTCCTCATCAGCAATACAAAATATCAAAATCTCTGTTTCAAACTTGCGCAAATTCTCCTATAATCCTCAGACTTTTGATAAAATAACAACTATGACAAAAATTCCCTTATTACAATTACATGGCTTTACTTTCCCTGAGCTCTTTCATGCAGACGGTTTAAACCGTTTGGATCAGGCTTTTTTGTCATTTTTAAATACTCATAATCCAGCTTTACAGGCAAAACTGCTTGATTATCGTGATGCAAATACCACGCTTACTCAGCTTGAAACCAGTGAATTATTAATTAGTTGCGCAACTATCCTCGAGACGTTCTTAGCCCAATTATTTGGCATCGAGGAAGCCGTGGCAGCAAGCCAGGCCACCACCACGTCGTTAAACCCACTTTCCACTTTCAAAAAATACTTTGTATTACGCCGTGCTAAAAAAGAATTATCACGCGCCCAGACCTTTCCGGATTTTGTGGAACTCAATAACTGGCTTGACACCCAGTTAAGCCAAGCTCCGCTGCAGGCAAATGATCGTGAATTAGCGGTTGCACTGCTCGGCACGCATTATCTGACAAATACTGAATCCTACCAGGCTGAAATCGAAAAACTCGTTCAATGGTGTACCCAGGCACTCGCCACGCCGGCAGGTCAAGCCCTGATAGCCAACTGGACCAGTTTTCGCATTCCCGAACGTATTGATCCGATGAATCTCGTGCGCACCA
>CAYUYG010000440.1:0-1803 GCA_964449125.1 uncultured Coxiellaceae bacterium
CTTACGAATGGGCCAACGGAGTTAGTGGCGGAAGGCATTCCCTGCTTTGGGCCTGAACAAGAAGCCATTCATGGCCTGACGGTACCCGTCAAACAAGGGGATGAGGTAAGAATCGATGGTTTTCCCACGTTTACGGTAATTGATATTCCAGGACATACACTGGGTCATGTTGCTTATTACGCAGCCGATATCCTGTTTTCAGGCGACACACTCTTCACCGGTGGTTGTGGTCGCTACTTTGAAGGCACCCCCGCGCAACTATACCAAGCCTTACAAACGCTCGCGGCCTTACCCGATTCCACAAAGGTGTACTGTGGTCACGAGTACACAGTTAATAACTTGCGTTTTGCCGCCGAAGTTGAGCCAGAAAATAAAAAAATTACGGAACGCATGACAAACGTACGCCAATTACGTGCAGAGAATTTATCGACCGTTCCTTCAACTTTACGTGAAGAACATGAAACCAATCCCTTTTTGCGCTGCAGCCTGCCTGATGTCATTGAAAGTGTTTCGCGTCATGCTGACAAACCCATGCAGGATCCGCTCGAGGTATTTACCCATTTACGCAAATGGAAAGATGGGTTCGTACTGGGATAAACGCTGCCACGATCAATCCCGCACCACATAGCGCGGCACGGTGATCGTTGTCGGTCTCATTCTTTGTAAATCAAATCCAATTCACGCGCTGCTTTGACATCATCTAGCCTGCGCACAGGTAAAGTATGCGGGGCATTTTTTAGAATGCTTGGATCTTGTTTTGCTTCATTGAGAATTTTAATCATCGTATCCGCAAACGCATCCAAAATTTCTTTGCTTTCTGTTTCAGTCGGTTCAATTAACAAGCATTCAGGCACCAGTAACGGAAAATACATTGTCGGTGCATGAAAACCATAATCCAGCAAGCGCTTGGCGACATCCAATGCCGTAATATGCAAGGTTTTGGCTTCGTTTTTTAAGGTGACAATAAATTCATGGCTGGCACGACGACGTGGAAACGCCAGTGTAAAGCCTGCTGCACTTAAGCGCGCCATTAAATAATTCGCATTGAGTGTCGCAAACTCAGCGACCCGGTGCAAACCTTCCTTACCCAACAAGCGCGCATATAAGTAGGCACGCAAAATAATACCGGCATTGCCCATGAAAGCGGACAGACGACCAATTGTTTCAGGACAATCTTTTTCAGTGAGCCAACGGTATTTGTCACCGTCTTTCACGACGCGTGGTACTGGCAGATAAGGCAACAAACGTTCATTTGCCACCACCGGTCCACTGCCTGGGCCACCCCCGCCGTGCGGTGTGGCGAAGGTTTTATGCAGATTTAAATGCACCACATCGAAACCCATGTCTCCGGGTCTCACCTTACCTAAAATGGCATTAAAGTTTGCACCGTCATAATAAAGCAATCCTCCGGCTTGATGAATGATGTGAGCAATTTCTTCAATCTTTTGCTCAAACACGCCCAATGTCGAAGGATTCGTCAGCATGATGCCCGCTGTGTGGGGGCCGACAGCCGCCTTTAAAGCTTCCATATCCACATTACCATCCCGGTCTGTCGGGATTTCACGAACTTTAAATCCACACTGCACAGCGGATGCAGGATTCGTTCCATGCGCTGCATCCGGCACTAAAATTTCATTGCGGGCCAAATCATTGCGTGCACGATGATAAGCACGAATCATCGCCACACCCGCAAATTCACCCTGTGCGCCAGCCATAGGCTACAAAGCCGCCCCTTTCATCCCGGTAACAGTTTTTAAAATTTCCTGCAATTCATAGGCACAAGCCATAAAACCTTGGCTATTT
>CAYUYG010000441.1:0-1790 GCA_964449125.1 uncultured Coxiellaceae bacterium
TCAATACCATTTATCTCGTTTGCATTGTCACTACCGGTAAAAATACAATGAACGCCTTGCTCATCTAACCATTGAGCAAGCTTTATCCAACCTTCCCTTGTCCATTCTTTATAGGAGTTTTTCGGAAACATATGAATGACAGCGAATGTCTCAGACTTAATATCAAAGGGAATTAAGGCAGCTACTCGATCTTCATCAGATTTATGCCATGATACGATAACATTATAATGCAAATTAAGATTAAGTAATGCTGCCAGTTTTAAATTCATTAATACCGTGTGGGTATCTAAATTGTCCAGATAAGCCCATTTGGACAGCACACAGCGCTTCCAAAAGTGATTGATTCCGCTATCCGGCACAAGTCCTACAGAGCGTTTACCTGCAAGCCATGAATAGAGAACTTGACGGTCACCTGCAAGCGTAGAAAAAGATATATCATATTTTCTAAATATTTTTAAAATAAGCTTAACCTGCGATCCTATTGTGCTATCTTCTTGAACAGTAATGATGTTATTGATATCGGGATTATTTACAATGACACCTTCCGTGCTTTTAAAAACTAGGACATCTATGGATGTCGTTGGCCACGCTTCACGAATAGTGCGAATCAAGGGCGTTGCCAATAACACATCTCCTATGCGACGTGTAACGATGACAATAACTCTTTGGGGCGCATTCATAGGTATTGGTTTACTCCACATGAAGCATATACACGATCAGAATTAATTAAATCATTAAGGCGGAGACGATTTTCAAGTAGTTGAGTGCGATCATTTTCCTGATGCCAAAGATGTAAAACCGGCAGTAGGAAACGAGCACTTTTTCGATGGATATTGGAGCGAATAAGACGAATTACTATATCAGAATCTTCCAGTCCCCATCCCGAGTAGGATTCATCAAAACCATTAATTTTGATTAAATCCGTTCTCCAGGCAGCCATATTGCACGTCATGACACCCTTCCATCCGCTTGGCATAATTTTACGTAACTGGCCGCCCATCTGTAACGAGAAAAAAGGGTGTAAACGATTGATGTCGTTTTTTATTCTAGCTACAATCCATTGGCTCATCCGCCAATTGTACACCGGAATTTGTCTCTGCAAAATATTGAGAGTGAATTTCGCGCTCAGCAGTATACGACTTCCGGCAACAAACCAATTATTTTCAGCAAGAGCTTTATGTTGACCGACAAAATCAGGCAATGGGACGCAATCACCATCGCTAAAAATTATATAGTCTGCAGACGTTTCTGCTATTGCACGATTGCGAATTGCAGCAGCACGAAAGCCTTTATCTGCCTGCCAAACATGGCGGATTTTTATTACATTTTTTTTCTGATAATAAGCAATGGTTTTTTCTGTTTCAATTGTCGATCCATCGTCAGCAATGATTAATTCGTAGTCTTTATCTTTTTGCGACAAATAGCCTTCCAATGCTAAAGCTAAGGCATCAGGACGATTATATGTTGTGACAATGACGGTAATATTCATCTTTTTTTTAACATCATAAGTTTTAAATACTTGTAGTAAGTGCCTTCTGCATTGGAAACTGCAAGTATAAATCCCATTCGGCCATCAAGAAATCCGGCGCGCACTACATATGTATGAATAAAACTCCATAATCAATTCAATATCGCCTTGGACATTGAGGATCTTCTCCCCTAGGATTGCAACAACTCAGCGCTATCAGATGAACACCTATCCAGTTTCGTCAACTCATGGTCCAAATTTGTAAAGGCCGCGTGCATGCTAAGATTGCATTAACTGGCGACCCTTGAATCAGCAATCATCC
>CAYUYG010000442.1:0-1788 GCA_964449125.1 uncultured Coxiellaceae bacterium
TTAACTTGCTGTTCAATCTCCGCTTTTGACAAACCTCCTTTACAACGCAGTCCAAACGCAATATTGTCAAACACATTTAAATGCGGAAATAAAGCATAGCTTTGAAAGACCGTATTAACATGGCGCGCTTGAGGTGATAAGCCTTTGACATCGATACCATTAATGCAAATGACTCCTGCATCAGGCTGCTCAAAGCCGGAAATTAACCGCAATAAGGTTGTTTTTCCACAACCACTCGGGCCGAGCAAGGTCAGAAATTCACCATGCCTGACCTCGAAGTTAATATCTTCTAATACCTCTTCTCCATCGAAGCGTTTAGTGACTCCTTTAAGTTCAAGAACATTGCCGTTCATTACACAGGTAACCTCGCTTTCTGCTAACGACACTTTGCACTCAATTGGCGTTGCCGTTCAATTGACAACCCTGAGTGCTCGAGTCTATTCCGGTTACTCATTCTCACAGCCGCTTGCCAAAGATCAATGGCTATGAGTACAAGACTAAAATTGCAAAGGATTATGCAATAGAGCTTCAGTAAAACCAAGTATTTTATTAATTTTTAGATTCCAACTCTTGAAGTATGGACGGTATTTTAAAAAAATCATTTTCTGTGGGAGGCAATGCAAATTTTTCTGGATAAAACACTTGTGATAGATAAAGTCCATTCGCGGTTGCGGTCACATCCGCTGCTTTACGATCGTGCGCCAATAAAACCTGTTTTGCCCAATCAATGGGTTTTTTCTCTGCCCCTATCGTCATTAATACGGCACTGATATTCCGCACCATATGATGCAAAAAGGCATTGGCTTGAATATCGATGATGACGTAGCATCCCTGACGTTTTATGTTTATATGTTGCACTTCTCGCCATGCACTTTTCGCCTGACAACTGGCCGCTCGAAATGAACTAAAATCATGCTCACCAATGAGATGCTGTGCCGCCGATTGCATTGCATTTTCATTTAAAGGAATGTAACAGTGGCTGGAATAAGAATTCCATAAGGCATTCTTTAAACGATGATTATAAATAATATAATGATAACGACGTGCGAGTGCTGAAAATCGCGCATGAAACGTGCTATCCATTTCTTGCGCCCAATGGATTCGAATATCAGCAGGCAAGTGGCTATTACCACCCAACAACCAAGCTCGTGCAGAACGTTGTGCGGTCGTATCAAAATGCACGACCTGACCGATGGCATGTACGCCTTTATCGGTTCGCCCCGCACAGCTTAAGGCTATCGGATGATCCGCCACTTGACTCAACGCTTGCTCTAATAAGGTTTGTGTGCAAACTAATCCGGTTTGTGACTGCCAACCATGGTAGGCACTGCCCTGATAGGAGATGCCTAATGCAATTCTCATCGTGTCATACTCTTCATTGAATCTTGGTTGTGTTGCTGTTTAATCTGCAAGTAGCAATTTCGGTCGCTACAGGTTATGACACCTTGTCAAAAATCCAATGGCTGTGACTCTAGGCAGCTTGATCAATAACGCAAGCTTTGTAAGAAATAACCTTTATTATACTTTATTTTTTGATGGCATGCTTGCTGCAGAAATCATCGCTTTAAATTGTTGTAACCGGGCTTGAGCCGCCTGTGCGGCTTTAGAATCTGGATACTGTTGAATTATCTTTTCAAACAATTCCATTGCCATGGCTTTATCACCTTTAGCAAAATAAGCTAAACCACACTGCAACATCGCATCAGGAACACGTGCATCTTGACTATAGCGGCTAATAAAACGTTTAAAAAAGTTAATCGCGGCATCGGCCTGTCCTTGTAATAAATA
>CAYUYG010000443.1:0-1780 GCA_964449125.1 uncultured Coxiellaceae bacterium
CAAGTCAGGCTCGATGCACTGCATTTACTAACTATGCCGAATCGTCCAATTCAGATTAGTACGTGATAAAAACCCATTGGTGATGTCAATCAAGCATATAAAATGCGCGCCTGCAGTCGTTTTATTTTTACTTTTGAAACAAGCACCTATCCTCATAAAACCTCACGCCGCCCCACCAAGCAAACTCCTCTTTAATTAGGGACGCAGCAATACCAATAAATAGTGTGTGGGTATTACGTCTTTAAAATTATCTAATTAATTGACTCCGACCCCTATTAAATTATTGAGAATTTTGCCTATTATTTAGGCAGATCGCAGACTCCGTTGTGGCTATATAACAGTGCAAAATTAAGTGTTGACGCGCCTTCTGTTGCGCCATAATATTTTGCTCTATTTCCTCTTTTCTACTTTTAGTAAACGGTATTCTTATACTTAGTCACTAGTAGAATTTGCTAGAAATACATTATGGTAAAAATATCTTGTGTTTGCTTTTTGCCATCACACTCGATCTATAAAAATTTTGGACGCTGCAAATTATCAGCACAATAATTTCCACGCATTCCGAGTCTTTTAATTTTCGACTTAAATAACGCGCTTATTACTGAAAGAACCCCATGAAACAAAAAAGCCTTGATGATTTTCTTGATACTGTAGTACAACGCGACCCCGGCCAACCAGAGTTTCATCAGGCCGTCACCGAAGTAATGGAAAGCCTTTGCCCTTTCATCGAAAGAAATCCAAAATACGCGGCCGTTATAGACCGTATCGTCGAGCCTGAGCGTTTCATCCAGTTCCGCGTTTCCTGGGTTGATGACAAAGGCAACATACAGGTAAACCGTGGCTATCGCATCCAGCATAACTCAATGATTGGCCCATACAAAGGTGGTTTGCGCTTCCACCCATCCGTTAACTTAGGGATTCTGAAGTTTTTGGCATTCGAACAAACCTTCAAGAATGCACTGACCACGCTACCCATGGGCGGCGGCAAGGGCGGCTCAGACTTCGACCCGAAAGGTAAGAGCGACAATGAAGTTATGCGTTTCTGCCAATCGTTCATGACTGAACTGTTTCGCCACATCGGCTCAGACACTGACGTGCCTGCAGGCGACATCGGTGTAGGTGGTCGTGAAATTGGCTTCATGAACGGCATGCTGAAGAAACTGTCGAACAAATCGGATTGCGTGCTGACTGGCCGCGGTCTCAGCTACGGTGGCTCGCTGATCCGTCCGGAGGCAACTGGCTATGGCTGCGTCTACTTCGTTAATGAAATGCTCAACCGCGTCGGCAAAACCATGCAAGGCATGCGCGTATCGGTTTCCGGCTCAGGTAATGTTGCCCAATACACCGTTGAGAAATGCATGCAACTTGGTGCAAAAGTCATTACAGTTTCAGATTCTGGCGGCACTGTGGTTGATGAGGCTGGCTTTACACCGGAAAAACTTGCTATTCTGATGGATATCAAGAACGTCCAGTATGGCCGTTGCAGCGAATACGCTGCAAAAGTTGGCGCAAAATTCGTTCCTGGTGCAACCCCATGGCATGTACCGGTAGATCTCGCCTTCCCAAGCGCAACCGAAAACGAGCTGAATGAGGTCGATGCCAAGACGCTGATCAAGAACGGCGTAATCGCAGTCGGCGAAGGCGCCAATATGCCTTGCACCGCTGAAGCTGCAAGACTCTTCGAAGAAGCGCGTGTTCTGTACGGACCGGGTAAGGCCGCTAATGCTGGTGGCGTTGCAACTTCCGGTCGGGAAATGTCCCAAGCATCGGGGCGCTTGTT
>CAYUYG010000444.1:0-1775 GCA_964449125.1 uncultured Coxiellaceae bacterium
CGCATTACCCGTACCCTTGAATTCTTCAAAGATCACTTCATCCATACGTGAGCCGGTTTCAACCAACGCAGATGCGATAATGGTCAATGAACCACCTTCTTCTGCTTTACGTGCAGCACCAAAGAAACGTTTTGGACGTTGCAATGCATTGGCATCGATACCACCACTTAAAATTTTTCCGGATGCAGGAGCTGCAACGTTGTATGCACGAGCAAGACGTGTCAGCGAATCAAGCACAATGACCACATCTTTTTTCGCTTCAACAAGACGTTTTGCCATCTCAAGCACAATCTCTGCAATCTGCACGTGACGCTCATACGCTTCATCAAACGTAGAACTGATCACTTGTACATTCTTGCCTTTTACCACACGGCGCATCTCTGCAACCTCTTCAGGACGCTCATCGATTAACAACATAATCAGATGCACATCAGGATGATTGGCAGAAATTGTTTGCGCAACTTCTGTGAGCAACACCGTTTTACCGGTCTTTGGCGGCGCAACAATCAAGCCGCGCTGACCTTTACCAATCGGTGAAAAGAGATCGATAATACGCGTAGAAAGGAATCCGTAATTTGATTCTAAATTAAATTTTTCATTCGGATGCGTTGGAACTAAGCGATCAAAGTTACTACGATCTGCAAGAAGCGCAGGATCTTGATAATTAACTTTATCAACTTTTAATAACGCAAAATATTTTTCATTATCTTTTGGTTTGCGAATCACCCCAGAAACAATATCGCCCGTTTTTAAATTAAAACGACGAATTTGCGAAGGCGAAACATAAATATCGTCCGGACCGGATACGTAATCAAACGCAGCAGATCGCAAAAAACCAAATCCATCAGAAAGTCGCTCTAAAACGCCTTCAACAGCAAGCTCTTTGTTAGGATTTTGCTCAAGATCGATAATATGTTTAATGATTTCTTCTTTAGGCATCAAAGTTGCGCCAATAATACCCAATTTACGAGCATAGGCGTATAATTCGTTAAGACCCTTCTCGCGCAAAGCTTGGTCTCTCATGCAGTGATCTCCTCATCCTCACGGGGACGTATAATAATGGAAAGGTTCATATAAAAAAATAGTTCAAGATAAGCATCACCGCATACAACGGTGATGCTTGTAATTATTTACAGATTTTAAAGATGTATTCAAGATTTTTGTGCAACACAAACTTATGCATGTTTGCGTTTGCTGAATAATAACATTACTGGACTTGCAACGAAAATGGAAGAGTAGGTACCAAATACAAATCCGATCAAGAGTACCAACGACAATCCACGCAACACTTCACCACCAAATGCCACCAATGAAATAACTACCAAAGTAGTTGCAAAGCTGGTCAAAAGGGTACGGCGCAATGTTTCTGTCGTGCTGATATTGATAATATCTTTTAATGATCTATCACCGAGCTTATGCATATTTTCACGAATACGTGAGAAAATAATAATCGTATCGTTGATAGAATAACCAAGCACGGCAAGGATAGCACCAATAACGTTAATAGAAATTTCAAGATCAAATAATAAGAAAATGGTCACCACTAAGAGCGCATCATGAAACAATGAAAACACTGCCCCCAATGCAAAACCCCATGACCAAAAACGGAATGCAATATATAAAAGCATGAGCAACAGACCAGCAGCAACTGCTTGTGCAGATTTCCACCGCATCGACTCACCGATACCGGCACCGACGCTATCAACTTGCTCAATAGCAACTGCCATGCCAAGCTCAGACTCTAAAATATTTTTAATGCGAACAGCAAGACCGTT
>CAYUYG010000445.1:0-577 GCA_964449125.1 uncultured Coxiellaceae bacterium
TTGCTACCACGGGTTGATCATTCGATTATCGCTATTACAAACGCAAAATGCTCACACTCTGCGCTGAGCTGGACAGGCATTTTCTTTTACCCGCACACTCGCCTTATTTGCAACTGGAAGATACAACAGATTATTGCATTGCCCATTTCAACGGCAAAAAAATTCCGTTCTTGAAAGAAGATGTGATCATTTTGCCTTTAACCAATATCACCATCGAAGAATTATCAAATTGGTTTTTGGAAAAAATGCTTGCTGATAAGACGGAACTTAACGAACATGGCATTCATGGCATCACGGTAAAAGTTTATAATGGCCCAGGACAATCTTGCGGTTCACGCTGGAAACTGGAACAAAGCTAAATAAAAGAATCATACTCATGGAAAAATATTTACGATGGATCGTAAGTGGGAGCATTGTCATGCTATCCGCGTGTTCACCAGTTAATTCATTGAAACCCTTTGATCAAACTCAGGCGGCGCTTGTACTGCAGCAAAATTATAATCCTAAACCTGCAAAAGAACGTATCCGCCTTGCATTGCCACACAGGAGGACTTGGCAACGCATTGACTTATCGCGC
>CAYUYG010000445.1:587-1768 GCA_964449125.1 uncultured Coxiellaceae bacterium
GCTCGGCGAGGCGAGCGACTGGCTCACAACGCTCGCGGCACGCTGGGAACACCGATTATGTTGGTGCCGCCAGGACAAAACGATGAACAGTGGACGGAAAGCATTATCACCGAAATACGTCCGTATCTTTTTGATCCCGACAGCACAGCAAAAAAATATCGACAGGAACGCATTCAACTGATCAAAAAACATTGCCAGGATGTACTCGTGCAATCAAGTGAGTCCAGCGCACAAACCGCCACCTTCACCTTAACATTTTCCAATTGTGATTATGAGAACAATCAAACACAGGTCACCAAAGCTTTTACTGGCAGTGATGCGGTTTACATCGTGCGTTATTCAGCATTGGAAAACACAGTCAAACCGACCCAGCTGACTAAAATGGCAGAGGTTATCAAAACCGCCACCTTAGTCCGTGATCCACGCTCAATGACGATGCCGCCACATCCAATGAAAAATAAATTATCTTTCCTTTTTGATCATGATTAATTCGCGATTGATGGAAAACGTCAGCAGGGTTCTCACCATCACAATGATTGCCAATAAACCGACCGTATAATAATCGGGTGCAGTTGTGGAACCAATTAAATCCGCTGCAACAATAAACTCCAAGCCCAAAATGAGAATGCGCGCTAAATTCAAACGAATCGTATTAATTTTGGAACCATGATCGAGCAGCCTGCCGGAAGCCACATAATAGAGGTATTGCCCTAATGCTAGCAAAACACCCGATAAGATAACGACAATGCCAACTGCGGATACAAATCGTTGAATAATAGTAAGAATCATATGTAATGTCTGCCAATCCATAGCCACCCCTTCCATAAAAAACCTGCCTCATTCTAGCACAAAATTTTACTTATTAATCCAGTACTAAGGCGATGATGTATTTTTTTTATTCAGCCCAACCTCCTCTTAAGCATCAAAATTTAGACTTATTTCACTTAGATAATTAAAAAATAATTAATAACGAGGCGCCGGTTGCGAGCGTTCGCCGCTAATAAACGCCAATGCTTTTCAGGCTGTTGCCGCCGGTCAGCCGGGCGGTGCCCAGGCAGCGTTCGGCGGCCTGCACGAGCAACTCGCCGTTGAAGTTGCGGGGCACGATCGGCACCGTCGCCACGCCCACGCTCAGCGTGACCGGCGTCGGCTCGGCGAGCCAGGCGCCGCGCTGGGCGCCA
>CAYUYG010000446.1:0-1767 GCA_964449125.1 uncultured Coxiellaceae bacterium
ATGTCATCCCTGGCAACCACTGCGCTTTCCTCATCTCTAACTCCAACACCAGGGCGAGAGTATTTAGCGTCAGCACCCATATTGCCAGCTCGATCGGTCTCTGAACCAATAAGCCTGTCATTAGCTCATACAGTGTTGCCGCCGCCGCGCTAAGGCAAAACGGAAGTGTTAAGTCCTTCAGATTTGATGACATTTCCATCAGCGTAGATATCGACAGAATCTTAAGATGTGAATTTCAAACGGGCGTGTAGCTTATTGAAACATCACAGTTCTTAACAATTAGCATGCTTAGTGTTATGCTTAAGTCCATCTTCATAAGGAGCTCTTACTATGCCTCATGTTAAAGTTGTTGTGTCTGGCGCGGCAGGTCAAATTGGCTATGCGCTTATTTTCCGAATCGCTTCCGGACAAATGTTTGGTCCCAATACAACGGTCGATTTACATTTATTAGAAGTGGAAGCGGCATTGCCAAGTCTTCAAGGTGTGGCGATGGAGCTGGATGATTGCGCGTTTCCGTTGCTGCGTAAAATTGTGTGCACCAGCGATTTAAAAATTGCGATGGATGGTGTTAATTGGGCTGTGCTTGTAGGTTCCGTGCCACGCAAAGCAGGCATGGAACGTTCCGATTTATTGAAAATCAACGGCGGTATTTTTACTGGGCAAGGTCGTGCGATTAACGATTATGCAGCCAGTGACGTACGTACATTTGTGGTTGGTAATCCATGTAATACCAATTGTTTAATTGCCATGCATAATGCACCCGATGTGCCACGGGATCGCTTCTATGCAATGACCATGTTAGACCAAAACCGTGCACGCTCGATGTTAGCGAACAAAGCGGGTGCTTTAGTTCAAGATGTAAAAAATGTGTGTATTTGGGGTAATCATTCCTCAACCCAATTTCCTGATGTTTATCATGGCACCATCAATGGCCAACCGGTTGTCGATGTTATTGCTGATAAAACCTGGTTAGAACAAGACTTTATTAAAGCAATTCATCAGCGTGGGGCAGCGGTTATTGCTGCACGCGGTGCATCATCGGCAGCATCTGCTGCTAATGCTGCATTAAATACAGTGTATAACTTGGTGCATGATACCGCAGAGGGAGATAGTTTCTCTGTTGCTGTTCATTCTAATGGCGAATATGGCGTGGATAAAGGCTTAATATTCTCATTCCCAAGTGTAGTGCGTCAGGGTAAATATAACATTGTTACCGGTCTTAGCCACCAACCGTTTGCCCAAACGTGCTTTGAAAAGACCTTGGATGAGTTGCGTCAAGAAGCTGCGACAGTGAAAGAGTTAGGACTGATTAAGTAAGCTTT
The DNA here is from genome assembly GCA_964449125.1 of uncultured Coxiellaceae bacterium. Taxonomy (GTDB): domain Bacteria; phylum Pseudomonadota; class Gammaproteobacteria; order DSM-16500; family DSM-16500; genus Aquicella. The sequence continues at coordinate 1,323 of CAYUYG010000446.1, forward strand.
ATATACCGGCAGTTTTCACCCTCACCCTCTCCCGCTTGCGGGAGAGGGTGGCCCGTAGCGATGGGTGAGGGTAAAAAGGGTGGGGGGTTGTTATTGTCGTGGTAACTTCGCGTAATTGCTCTGCATCCACGCATTGACCTCTTTCATCACCGTACTGGCGCTTTTGCCGGTCGTTGCAATCGGTGCGCCAATGATAACGTGGATGGTCCCTGGTTTTTTGATAAAAGCACGTCTGGGCCAGAAAAGACCGGCGTTATGCACCACGGGCACAACGGGTTGACCTGTCTGCACTGCTAAAAAGACACCGCCAGGTTTCATTTCACCGAGTTTTTCTGGTGGCATGCGATGGCCTTCCGGAAAAACCACTACCCAACGACCATCTTCTAAAATCGTTCTTCCCTGTTTAATCACTTGATCTAAAGCTTTTTTGCCTGCACCTCTATCG
>CAYUYG010000447.1:0-1766 GCA_964449125.1 uncultured Coxiellaceae bacterium
AAAACTGTAGGAAACAATTTCATGATAACCCAGATCAGCCAGCGCAAAACGTAGCGCATTGGCATAATCATCTTCTTCAACAATTGTATGAACTTGCAAGGGCGCAGAAATAGCATGCGTTGGAATATTATCGTACCCATAAATACGTGCGATTTCTTCGATTAAATCTTCTGGTAACGTGATATCAAAACGATAAGGTGGAACGGTAACAAGCCAGGCATTATCTTTCATTTGATAAGTAAATTGTAATCGATCAAAAATCGCCGTGATTTCTGTATCGGAAATATCAATGCCAAGCACTTTGGTAATTTTATTTTTAATTAAAGTAATTTTTAAGGTAGCTGGCAAATCATTTTTTTCGATAACATCAATCACTTCGCCTGCTTTGCCGCCCGCAATGTCTAAAATTAATTGAGTGGCATGTTCGATCGCTTCACATTGAATCGAAGGATCGACACCGCGTTCAAAACGATAAGCAGATTCAGAAGTTAAATTGTAATACTGTCGTTGCTTGGCAACAGTTTCTGGTTTGAAAAATGCACTCTCCAGAAAAATATCTTGCGTGACTAAAGTAACACTTGAATCAAGGCCGCCCATCACGCCTGCGATCGCCAGTGGGTTTTTGTGATCAGCAATCACCAGTGTTTCTGCATTTAATTCTTTCGTTGTGCCATCCAATAAAGCGATGCTTTCACCTTTCTTTGCTTGACGAACAATAATGCCTTCTTGAATTTTTGCCAAATCAAATGCATGCATCGGCTGGCCTAATTCAATCATCACATAATTGGTAACATCCACGATAGGGCTAATTGAACGCACTCCACTTTTGCGTAAACGTTCTTTTAGCCAAACCGGCGTTTCTATATCCGTTTTCACTCCGCGAATCACACGGCCAACATAATGCGGACAATCTTTGTTTGCTTGCACTGTCACAGAAATGACATCTTTAATGGCAGAGGTGACTGAAGATAAAGTTGGTGGTGTTAAGGCAGTGCTAGTGATAGCAGAAATTTCACGCGCCATACCGCGTACGCTCAAGCAATCACCGCGATTCGGGGTGATGGAAACATCGATGATATAATCATTAAGCTTCAAGTAATTTCTAACATCTTCGCCAAGCGGTGCAGAAGGTGATAATTCCAGCAAGCCTTCATGATCATCAGATAAGCCCAATTCTTTCGCTGAACATAACATGCCGTGCGAATCCACACCGCGTAACTTAGTTTGTGTAATCGTTAGATCTTTCCCAAGTTTAGCGCCTATCATCGCCACAGCGACTTTCATACCCCGCTTCACATTCGACGCACCACACACAATTTGCAAGGTGTTTTTGCCAGTGGTGACCTCACAAACGTTTAAACGTTCTGCATCGGGATGCTTATTTAAGCCAAGCACTTCGCCGACAATGACGCCAATAAAAGCATCCGCAGCAGGCACGGCTTCCTCAACTTCAAGCCCTGACATTGTTAAAGTATTACATAATGCATCGCGAGTAATGCTTGGGTTCACCCATTCCCGCAACCATGATTCACTGTATTTCATCGCTGGTACCTGTGATCAGTTGATATGGTTAAAACTGGCTTAAAAAACGCAAATCGTTTTCAAATAGCGAGCGCAAATCAGTTATGCCGTATTTCAGCATGGTTAAACGATCAATGCCGACACCGAAAGCGAAACCTTGGTAACGTTCGCTATCAATACCTACACCGTTTAACACATTAGGGTGCACCATCCCGCAACCTAATACTTCCAACCAACCGCTATAT
>CAYUYG010000448.1:0-1749 GCA_964449125.1 uncultured Coxiellaceae bacterium
GCCAATGCGCCTGCGGCAATCGCCGCCGCGATAGAAAATAATAAGATCGTATTACTCTTTGCAAATTGTGTAAAACTTTCCGTATAGCGGCTTAAAATTAATTTTAATTGCACCACTGCTTCAGGGAAATACTTAAGACGACTGAGTGTACCCACTGCCAAAATAGTCGCTGCATTCACCACCGAAAAAACTTTGTTAGGCATGGATAAGGATTGCCACCATACTTCGCCAATAATACTGGGATCACCCCCTTTCGTTAATACCAAACCAAAAAAGGCAGACGGCACTGTCGTGCCTACCGAGGCACCATATAACACAGCCGTTTTGGTCATTTCCCACAAGGAAGAAAGATAACTGGAAAGAATGGCGCAATAAGTTGGCGGCGGCACACTGACGTCGCTGTCTTTTTCAAACGTGCCATAGGTGTTTTGCTCTTCGAAAACATCGTTTTGGTGCAAATCTATTATTGCACTCTCAGGTTGCAACCTTGCTTCCATAACATTCCTTTTTTGCTTGATTGATTCAGGGTAATAAATCAGAAAATATTTTTTCTCGCGACAATCCGTGCTCAGTAAACGCCTGCAGAGCCGTTAAAATAAAGGCTTTTGGTGCAGCTAAATAAACCTGATGCCGAGATAAATCAGGATAATCTCGTAAAACATATTCATCCACGATTAAAGGATGCCATTTCTTTTCACCTGCGAGCACAATGGGTGTGTAAGTAAACCTGGCTTGCTGACGTTGCCACTCATGAATGATGTCCAATAAATAAAAATCTCCAGCATGCGGCATCGCCCAATAAAAATGAATGAACGGAATTTGGGGTAAGTTCAATAAAACTTCAAGCATGGCTTTGATAGGTGCAAAGCCCGTACCATAAGCAATGAAAATAAGTGGTTCGTGCAATGTCAGCTTATCCACGGTACAGACACCCATGGGCCCGCTAATTTGCCATTTTTTTTCCTGTCGTGCGGTGTGTAATAAGGCATTGGCTAGCACATTATGCGCGGGATGATACATATGAAATTCCAACGAATAATGGCTATTGGGGGCGCAGGCAATTGAAAACGGAATTTGTTCTTGTTGATGATGAATTAATACATACTGGCCAGCCTGGTAAGACAATCCAGGCAGCCTGTCAGCTTGTAATAATATGCGCGTTACTTTTTCAGTTAATGAATCAACCGTAACAACCGAATAGAAAAACAAATCAGGCAACTTGCGATGCTCCACCTCGCAGTTGATTAGCTTCACTTACTAAAGCCAAGCGCACTGCCTCTAATTTTGACATTTTGGCTGCACGCAGCACTTCATACACTTCTGCTAAACGGCTCAATAAATTACCCTTACGGTTTTTATCTGTTTTATTACCTTCAGGCAATTCACGAATTTCACGCAAAACGCGTGCTATTTCTTCCCAATTATAAGCAGCAGTTTGATCACGCGGTGCAGTTCGCTTGATTTTTGGTTCTTCGCTGGCGTCGATTTTGACTGCCGTCACAATGGCCTTGTAACGTTCTGCTGCTCCCATGAGCGTTTCAATGCGTTCATCCAGCGTGCCCTTTTGCGCATCTTCCGAATAGGGATAAAAAGTCAGCGCCATACATCCTCCTCATTTATTCTTTGTTCATATCACATCTTCCCCTAGCGGGAAATGGGAACGTCCTATATTAGTATAGATGGAATAATCTAGATATTTGTTAACGTATTGTGCAAAAAATAACCATATTTCAAGGCTTCCTTCCTTCT
>CAYUYG010000449.1:0-1749 GCA_964449125.1 uncultured Coxiellaceae bacterium
AACTTTGTTGAGACGTTTGTCATCAAAACTATCTAAAAAACGATGAAACACATTACTTCATTACAAAATGCTGAAATACAAGCGCTCGTAAAATTAGCTGATGCAAAAGGACGGAAACAACAGCAACGTTTTATTGCTGAAGGATTCAATACCTGTTCTACACTTATTAATGGTAGCATGGAACTTTTGCAACTGTATACAACCGGCATCTTACTCGAACAAGCGGGGCAATTAGCTCCAGAATCTCTCATTACGCTGGTGACTGACAATGTTTTTAAAAAAATCAGCCAAGCGGTAAGCCCAAGCGGTATTTTAGGAGTCTTTAAAATACCACCAACTCCAAATCCTGAAAAAATGGGGCCAGGTATTGTCTTAGTAAACATTTCTGACCCTGGTAACATGGGTACCTTGATTCGCTCATGCGCGGCATTCGGCAAAAAAACAGTAATTGTCATTGAAGGCGTCGATCCATGGAATGCCAAGGTCGTGCAAGCTAGTGCAGGCACGAGTGCTAACGTTATGCTATTTGAGCTAACGTGGCCTGAATTGCTCACGCATAAAAGAGAATTACTCTTGTGCGGCTTAGTGGCAACTGGTGGTAAGAATCCAAAAGAGGTGGCTTTAAACAATGCATTATTGGTTATTGGCAGTGAAGCACATGGTATTCCAGCGCAATGGCAAAAGGAATGCGATCAGCTGCTAAGTTTACCAATGCCCGGACATACTGAAAGCTTAAATGCTGCTGTTGCCGGCTCAATTGCTATGTACGTAGCATGGATATAGATATCTATTAATCTAAAGTAATTAAGAGTTATTATGGAATCCGTTCGTGGTGAGCCTGTCGAACCATACGAACTTATAAAATGTGCGTAGAACGCTCGTATCCTTCGACCCCTTCGGCAGGCTCAGGATGCACGGTGAATGTACATTCAAAAGCCGGGGGGCCGTCGTCCCGAGTTTATCGAGGGATCTGGACGAGCGGTTTAAATAGAATCCATGTAGGGTGAAAATTAACGTAACTAATAGTCTCGCCGTGTCCGGCATAGCCTTGGCGACGTCGGAAACCATACGAACTGATACAAGTATAGTAATTTAAGCGATCAGATATTATACTGATCTTCTATAATTACCATTGCATAAGGCATTTTTCATGAATTCCGAACAAAAGCTCTCCCTGCGAGATGCCATTCTTATCAATATCAACGTAATGTTTGGTGCCGGTGTATTTATTAACACCGTTAATTTAAGTAAGCAAGCGGTTTCACTAGGCTTTCTTAGTTATCTCATAGTTGCTATCGGTATGCTTCCCCTCATATTCTCACTTGCACAAGCGGTCAAATATCACCCGACTGGCGGGTTTTATGCCTATGCAGCCCACGATATTTCTCCATTTGCTGGTTTTTTTAGTACCTGGGCATATTTTGTAGGCAAACTGGCTAGTGCCGCATTGCTTATTCATGTTTTTTCCACCGTCATTAAAACAATAATTCCGACGTTAGGCAGTGTTAATACATTACTTATTGATGTGTGCATACTGACACTGTTTGTTTGGCTCAATCATTACAACCTAAAAACCGGCACCAAAATTACTAGTATCTTTATTTTTCTAAAATTTACCCCCACTGTCTTTGCAATTTTAACCGGGCTTTATTTTATGAATTATTGGTCTTTGCCACCCGATACATTTTTATGGGCAGGAATTCCATCAACTATACCTTTCGTTCTTTATGCATTTGTCGGCTTTGAAGC
>CAYUYG010000450.1:0-1748 GCA_964449125.1 uncultured Coxiellaceae bacterium
TGTAATTGTGGTCGATATGCTACTCACAGGGTTTGATTCTAAATACCTCAATACTTTGTATGTTGACAAAAACCTCAAATACCACGGATTGATTCAAGCATTCTCTCGCACTAACCGCGTTTTAAATGATACAAAACCGTACGGTAATATTCTTGATTTTCGCTATCAGGAGGATGCTGTTAATACAGCCATTGCTCGTTTCTCAGGTCAGGATAAAAATCGAGCGAAAGAAATATGGTTGGTTGATCCCGCGCCTGAAGTGATTAAGAAGCTAGATAGCGCCGTAGAAGATCTGGAAAAATTCATGGATTCTCAGGGATTAGCTTGTACTCCAGAGAATGTAAATAACCTTAAAGGTGATGCCGCCAGAAGTGAATTTATTAATCGCTTTAAAGAGGTGCAGCGCTTAAAAACACAACTTGACCAATACACCGATTTAAATGACGAGCAAGTGGAGAGTGTACAGTCTTTAATTTCTGAAGAGCAGCTACGCGGCTTTCGTGGTATGTATTTGGAAACTGCGCAACGCTTGAAAGCACAGCAAGCCAAAGGCAGTGACGACCCAGATGATCCTGTGCAACAACTTGAATTTGAATTAGTGCTTTTTTCATCTGCCGTCATTGATTATGACTATATCATGGGCTTAATTGCAAAATCCACTGAAGATGAAAAGCCCAGCAAACATAAAATGAATAGACAGCAGTTAATTGATTTGATTAGCTCAAGTGCTAGCTTGATGGATGAGCGTGATGATATTGTTGATTACATTAATAGCTTACCTACAAATATAAGCTTCACTGAGAAAATGATTCGTGAAGGATATCAAAAATTCAAGGCTGAAAAATCAGCGAATGAACTTGCAGTAATAGCCCAAAAGCACGTCATAGTTCGCGAGGCTTTGCAAAGCTTTGTAGATAATATTCTAGATCGCATGATATTTGATGGTGAAAAACTCAGTGAATTACTGGAACCCTTGGAGCTAGGCTGGAAAGCACGAACTAATGCCGAGTTATCGCTTATGGAAGATTTAGTACCATTGCTCAATAAGCTTGCTAAAGGACGTGAAATTTCGGGGTTAGATGCTTATGAGTAAAAATAATAAAAAAAGATTAGTACCAAAATTTCGCTTCCCTGAGTTTAAAAATTCACCAGAATGGAACTTGCCAAAGTTAGGAGATATTAGTCAGCGTATTACTCAGAAGGTAGGAGACAGAAAATTAATCACCGTTAGCATAACGGCAGGACATGGTTTTATTTCTCAAGTTGAAAAGTTTAGTAAAGATATATCAGGTAAGCAGTATAAGAATTATATTGTTTTAAAATCTGGTGAATTTTCTTATAACAAGGGTAATTCTAAGACATTCCCACAGGGTGCAATATACAAGCTAAAAGAGTTTGATGAAGTTGCTGCTCCCAATGCTTTTATTAGCTTTAGATTCAATTCAGATTATATATCGGATTTTTACAAGGGATATTTTGACAACAACTATCATGGAAGTCAGCTTCTAAAATTTATTACTAGCGGTGCTCGAAGTGACGGGCTCTTGAATATTAGTCCAGATGCCTTTTTTAGTATTGTTCTTCCGACACCTTATGATTTAAGGGAGCAACAAAAAATCGCCGATTGTTTGTCCTCTCTTGATGAGGTGATTGCCGGACATATCAGAAAGCTAAAAGTACTTCAATCATATAAAAAAGGTTTGATGCAAAACCTCTTCCCCTCGGAAGGTGAAACGACTCCTAAGCTC
>CAYUYG010000451.1:0-1743 GCA_964449125.1 uncultured Coxiellaceae bacterium
AATGGCGTGCAGAAATGGACTCTGGCATTCGTTTTATTCACTCTTATGAACCCTCAGGTGAGACAAGCTTAGCAGTAAGACGCGCCAATCTTGAAAAATTTTTAGCGTATGCAAAAAAAGATGCAGCCAATCCCGCTGTGCTCAAGTTAGCTTATTCTGGGTGGATAAAAAATCGGGATGAGTTTATTAGGGATGCTATCTTTATGCGTGATTATCATCTTTATTCTGAAATCCATTTTTTAGAATCGCCCGTTAATGAACAAATGCAACGCGCAACCTTTCCTTATATCACTCGCGCAAATATTCTCGGTAAGCATGTTAGCTTTGGTCACTTCATTCATGTCGATGACAATATTTTAAAAACAGTGGCCGCAGCAGGTTCTGGCATGGTGTGGAATCCATTATCCAATGGTCGACTTGCTTCCGGCATACCTGATATTCCCAAATATCAAAAAATGGGCATTAAAGTGGGTATGGGTGTGGATGGATCTGGCAGTGCAGATCTTCCCGACCCATTTGAAAATATGCGCATGGGTCTTTATATGATTCGAGCAAAATATGAAAATCCAAAACTCTTGCAACCAATCGATATGCTACGTCTACATACCTTGGGCAGTGCGCAAGTATTAGGAGTAGAGAATAAAGTGGGTAGTTTAGAGGTCGGTAAGTTTGCTGATATTGTCATCGTTGATCCTAAATTAGTTGAGCGTGGGCCTGTTGTCGACCCTTATGCTGCAGTGGTGTTAGCTTGTAATGCAATGAACATTGCTAAAGTGTATGTCGGTGGTGAATTAATGGTAGATACCTACAAATTACAAAAGCAAAATATGGTTAAGGTTTCAAATGAAGTTACTGCGCGCGTTAAACGTTTGCATTAAGTAAAGTATTTTATAGGCATAATCCCGCTCCACACAGAGCGGGGTTTTCAAATTAAACCTGCAACATAAATGTCACCGGTCCATCATTACATAAATTTATCTGCATATTTGCACCAAATACGCCCGCACTGACGTGGTGATAATTGGCTTTCGCCAACGTCACTAATTTAGTAAATAATTTTTCACCCGCATCAGGCGCCATGCCGCGTGAAAAACCGGGACGCGTGCCTTGGTTTGTGTCAGCAACGAGTGTGAATTGTGGCACGAGAAGCAACCCACCCTGGATATCCAGCAGGCTACGATTCATTTTGCCATTATCATCAGGAAAAATTCGATAATGGCTAATACGATTAAAAATTTTTTCTGCTTCTTTTTCCGTATCCGTTTTTTCTAGACCAATTAATCCTAGAATGCCACGTTGAATAGTAGCCACCTGACGATTATCAATATTGATTTCTGCGTGTGAAACTAGTTGGATTAAGGCTAACAATGTCCATTCTCCTGGAACAAAAAACTAAATCATAGACGATTAGAGTTGCTTGGCGTAAAAGTACGAGCATTATATTGTCTTTGTTCACGTGGAGAAAAGAAAGTGGGAGCTGCAGTTGCAGGCGCGGATCTCAGCCTCTGGGTGTATTTGAATTTCATAAACACGAGCATTTGCTCTGCACGCGACCAGGATAAATGTCCTGTTTGTGCACTATCAATAATTTTTAATTGTTTTTTAATATGGTCAGGAACCCAAAATTGAAAAGTTTGCAGTTGAGCCACATGGTTTTTAGCCCTAAAAGTAATACTTTTTCCAAATGCTGCTTTTACATACCGCTCGGCATGGTTTATTAGACGAGAATAAATTTTCTCACGG
>CAYUYG010000452.1:0-1740 GCA_964449125.1 uncultured Coxiellaceae bacterium
ATGGGAGCATCAACGCTAGTGCATAGACTAATGCTAATGAACGGGGAAGAATTTTCTTAATAACCATAGCGATCTCCTAGGATGCAAGGCCAAAAAATCAGCCGCCTCTTTTGTTTTTATTAAATATTGAAATGCAATTTAAGTGCCAGGCGCTAACCCTAAGACAACCAGTCGAGCGGTGGAACCGCTTTTCCTCTAAGTCTTATTTCAAAGTATAGACCGTTTTGCTTGATTCCACCGCTATGACCTACGCTGGCTATCTGCTCGTTCTGACGGACTGTTTGCCCTTTATGTTTAAACAGAGATTGATTATGGGCGTATAAAGTCATAAAGCCTTGCCCATGATCAATAATTAAAAGTAGACCATATCCTTTTAACCAGTCACTAAATACTACTTTTCCTGGATAAACGGCAGTTACTACCGCCCCTTCTTCGGCAAAAAATGTCACGCCTTGATTCATTCTACTCAAGGATCTGTGTTCAATATGTACCGGCAACGGCAATTTTTTGCGCATTTGAATGAAGGGTTTACTACTTTGTACCACACTTTGTTCGGCTAAAGACTTTAATAGTTGCGATAAATTGGCTTTATCTTTTTGAAACTCTTGTAAATCATGTTGCTTATTTTGTATTTCGTTATCTAGAGAGTGTATTAAAGTGGTATGGTATTTTTTGTTTTGTTCCAATTGTTGTTGATGTTGAGATAATTGGCTTTGCAGTTGCTGATTTTCAGATAATTCACTATGCAGTTTATTTTTATTTTCACTCAGGTTATTTCGAGTTTCATCGATTTGTTTGATCAACTCTTGCCGCGATTTAATAATATACTGATAATAAGTTAAAACTCGACTTATTTTGTAGGGATCATCCTGATTAAGAATCCATTTTAACGGTTGATACTCACCCGTCTGGTAGCGTGCTCGAACGTGATTTGCCAATAATTCCTGTTGGGTTGCCAGTTGCTTATTTAATGCCTCAGCTTTTACATGTAATTCGGCAATTTTATGCTCTTTGCCGTTTATTTCACGTTGTATGGTTCGCAGTTTGTGTACACCTTCACCTATTTGCTTCTCTGTGCCTGAGAGTTCCTGATTTAGTACGCCTTTCTTATCATGTGCTGTGGCTAAATTTTGCCTCAGGTTATTAATTTGCGCGTCTAACTGCTTTAATTTATTTTGAGTTTGGACAACCGGTGAAGGACCAGGTTTTGCCGCAAGACTAAAATTCATTATCATACCTAGAGCTAATCCACTCAGATATGCTTTGTTAGTAAAATACTGGTTTTTATGCGTGAGCATGGTTTTTTTCCAGTAAAACATGGCCGGTCATCTCTGGCGGAGGCGTTATACCAATTATTGAAAGCAGAGTTGGGGCAACATCTATTAAACTACCTTCTGTTTGGGTGAATTGCCAGTCTCTTCCCACGCAAATAAACGGTACGGGTTCGCTGGTATGGGCAGTATGAGCCTGATGAGTAGTATCATCAAACATTTCCTCTGCATTTCCATGATCTGCTGTAATTAACAATGTTCCATCCTGTTGACTTAATGCGTGCCAAACGCGCTTCATACAATGGTCCAGGCACTCTATGGCACGCACCGTCGCATCACAGGTCCCGATATGTCCCACCATGTCGGCATTCTCATAATTACCGTCCATTACATCACCAGTAATCCTAATTAGCGCCTCTACCAACTATATTGGACACTCCGGATCACCAAATACTGGTCGGAAGTTCAA
>CAYUYG010000453.1:0-1739 GCA_964449125.1 uncultured Coxiellaceae bacterium
TGAATTTTTTATTTGCCTTAATCCTCAATAAAATGCCATGAAAGCCGAACATGAATTTATCTGCGATCTTGCTGAGAAAATCTCAATGCCGGACGTTTATCTGGAAATTAGGGGTTTGATGGAAAATCCAGGCGCTAAAATTGGCGATTATGTCGATCTTGTGCAGGCAGACTCCATCTTGGCAATCCGCATAATACGGATCGCGAACAGTAAATTTTTCGGTTTTAATAGAAAAGCCGACGATTTGTATGATGCGATAAGTTTGATCGGAGTCATTCAGCTTCATGACCTGATACTGTGCAGCTTGTGCATGCGAACTTTTTATAATATCCCCGAACAAGTGTTGAATTATAAAAGTTTTTGGCTTCATGGCGTTAAGTGTGGCATTGTCTCACGCAGCATTGCCACAATTTGTCGACTACCTGCGTGCAACCGATATTTCGCATTGGGGCTTTTGCTGGAAATCGGCCATGCAGCCATGTTTGTTAAAACACCTGAATTAGCACTAACAGCCTTGTTGGAGAGTCAGGAGCAGAAGCGCCCGATTGACAAAGTGGAGCGTGAATATTTTGGCTTTGATTACTGTCAATTAGGCTCGGCATTGTTACATCAATGGCATTTGCCTGAAGTTTATACGCATTCAATAGAACACCATTTGTATCCTGAACAAGCCAAAAAACTTTTTCAAGGCGGTACGATTATTTTGAATCTAGTTCATCAGTTTTGTGAAGACCCTGGTTATTTCAATAGGCATGCGAGTCAACTGCTGGTTAGCCATCAACAACGCGCGGCTATCCCTGATGACTTTGAAAAAGTGATTGTTGCGGAAGTCGCCAATAACGTTGACCAAGTTTTTGCAATGCTGTGTCCACCCAACTTTTATAGCATGTCGTCTATGGATAGCATGGAAGCATAGGCCATGGAATGCAATTTTGCCCAATTGTGGCTGAATATTCTTCAAAAAACCTTGCCTGAAACCCATTCTGCGATTTTTGTGACGCAGGATGGTAACAATCAAACCATCCAGCCTATTGCAAAATGGCCTGAAAATCTGACTGAGTTTGATGACTTTACCCAAATCATTAAATATGCGCTGGTTAAAAATGAACCGGTCAGTGTCCTTAACGTACAACAGGCTGACAAAAACCATAACGATTATTTCGCATTGCCTGTGCTTATCGAAGCAGTATTCTCGGGGATTATCATGCTTAAAATCAAACATTCCCCGACAGAACGGCAAGAAGCTATTTTCAAAACCTTACAGCAAGGTACGCAATGGCTAGCCCTGGCAAATCCCAGTCAGTATCAACAGAAAGGCTTTTATGCTTCGGTAATTAATTTACTGACAACCTGCTTTGAGCAAAAAAGTTACCGTGAAATGCTGATAGCGCTGGTATCGGAAATGACACAGTCACTGCATTGTGAACGGGTGGCACTGGGTGAATATGAAAACAAGCATTGTAAAGTTGTCGCTGTATCGAACAGCTCACAGTTCGATGTGCGCTCTAATTTCATGCAGAAAACAGCCGACGCGATGGATGAAGCCATTGAACAGGATAACCTTATTGTATTCCCCAATACCCAGACTGTTGCCATTACAAGAGCCCATCAGGAACTTGCCCGCAAGTTTGGTTCCGGCTCCCTACTGACTATACCCATGATAAATAGCAGTGATTTCTTTGGACCACTGATCTTCTCGCGCCATGACAATCAACCATTTGAATTAAAAAAAAAAAGAA
>CAYUYG010000454.1:0-1732 GCA_964449125.1 uncultured Coxiellaceae bacterium
GTCTTTATGCCTTTAGCAAATTTTGAAAGATGTGCATATAGCGTACTGTAACGTGCACCATGTTGTAATTCGATGACATTTCCGTATCCGCCTTTCTTACCAACAAAAATGACCTTACCATCACTGGTTGATTTAACCGGCGTCCCCGTAGGTGCTACATAGTCTACACCAGTATGGCGACATAATTTATTTAATATAGGATGATTACGGGCGCCAAATACTGAACTGATTCTCGTATAAGTAACGGGGGCTCTTAAAAAGGCTTGGTGCATACCATAGCCTTCTGGCGAAAAATAAGCGGTTTGGCCTTTTTTATCGGTATAACGAATCGCAACATGCCGTTTACCTTCGTTAATGATTTCAGCAGCTAAAATGGGACCTGTTTTAACCCGCTCACCTTCTAAACGATTATCTTCATATAACACTTTAAAGGTATCTTTCGGTTGTAAATCCAAAGAAAAATCTATATTCCAACCAAAAATTTCAACAAACTGATTGACGATATTGTGATCCAAGCCTGCTCTTTTCGCAGAGGAAAATAAAGAATCATGAATCGCCCCTTTACCAAAGGCCATTTGCTTATCTAATGGTTTTTCTTTACGTTCTACTTTAAATCCTTCACCTGCTTTCAAAACAACTAAGGTAGCACCTGGTGATATGTCACACTTTAAGGATTTGAGTTGTTGTTCTTTATTTAGTGTTAATTGCAAAATTTTACCTGGTTTTAGAGCTGTTAAATGCTTTTTAGAATCTTGGCTAAATTTCGATGCCATTAATTTTTGTAAGTCTTTGGTGGAGACACCCAACTTCTTAAAAATTTTAGCTAGGGTATCACCTGAACGAATCTTGATGGCGTGAGGCACATCTCCCTCTTCCGACTTTAGGGTTTCATTTTGATTCTGAGTATTCAAGCTGGCAATTGCTGCTTCTGATGCACTAGGCGTATTAAGCTGTTCTACTTTCTGCTTTGCCCCTTTACCTAGATCAGCTAATTTTTCATTTTTGTCATTTTTGTCATTTTTATCATTTACAGATAGGTTTAAATCTGGAGATGTGTCATTTTGTGTGTCCACTTTCTCATTTACAGCATCCACTTTCTCATTAGAAGCAATAGATACATCACTAGATGTCACCGTAGAGGCCACAGGAACGGCGTCATTCTGCTTTGAACTGATTGAGTGCTTACCAACGGTCATCGCTAGGGTGAGGCACACAACGGCAATAAAGCCCAACCCCATGTGAAGGGCTCGTTTAACGAGAGGTGATCCCGTTTTACTTGTTTTCGGTTTATAATCGAATTTCACGGTTGCATCTACTTCCTTATGTTTAAGATTTAGCTAATCTACTTTACTTGACAAAGCTAGTGCACTTATCTTTAAAATTTAGCGCGCTCTTCGGCTTTGGTCAAAGATTATGCCTACAAACTTGTTAATTGATAACACAAAGAAGTGTGAATGTGAAGCCTTTATGTCATAAATAAATAATTTGGAGTAATAGGTCAATGAAGAATTTTGATGAGTCGCTAAGTTGTATAAGACGTGGCGCGCATGAAATTTTAATAGAAGAAGATTTAATTCAACGATTAAAAGAAAGTAAACCTTTGCGTATTAAAGCCGGTTTTGATCCGACTGCACCCGATATCCACTTAGGTCATACCGTATTGATCAATAAATTACGCCAATTTCAATTATTGGGACATCATGTCCTGTTTTTGATTGGAGATTTCACCGGC
>CAYUYG010000455.1:0-1715 GCA_964449125.1 uncultured Coxiellaceae bacterium
GCCGTTGACGGTGATGCCGTAGGATTGAATCTTTTCAATCGCTGCTTTGTATTCTTGTGTTATCGCAGGATTTTCAAACGAGCCGTAAGAACTCTGGCGATTACTTTCTGATTGGTGACGCCAAGCTGGTGGTGTATAAAACTCAAGCGGTGCTTTGACATAACGATAACTGATCTCATTGTACGAATTCATGCGATGGCGCATCCATTGACGTACCACATAAATAGGCGCTTTCACGCGGAATGAAAGTTGGTTATGCTCAAACGGACTGGTGTGATCATGTTCCATTAAATAGTTGATCAAGCCCTTGTCGCGATCATTAATCTCTGTACGCACTTTGCCAAACGACACACGTGCTGCGTTGACGACATCTAAGTCTGATCCTGAAACACGCACTAATTCTACTGAGCTGATCCCATCACCCAAAGGGTCAAGTACTTGAGCGCCAAAACTCGCAACATATTCTTGTTGCATGGTAATTTTTTCTTGCATAATAAGTCCCATTCAATAAGGTAATTTTGTAAAAGTATACCACAACATTGACAGGTATATAACCAGTTTCTTACAGTGTAAAGAAAAAGGAGTTCTATGTTCATAAATCATCGTTTTATCGTACTTATTTTTGCCTTCGCCACGATCACGCCACACTGTTTCGCTGATCTCAAGAGTTGGTTGCCAGGAAAGAAAAGACCGGCGCAAGCTGCATCAACTAAGACAGCTCTTCAACTGCTTGAAGAAATACAAGCAGATTTGCAAAAATTGCGTGAGATTGTTACTGAAGCACTCAAAACGGGAAAATTTTCGTCAACAGATGTAACAGTTAACCATCTCAATGCCCAATCAGATGCCATTGTAGCGTCACTTGAAACAGCAGACCCAAAAACAAAAGCGCAACTCAAAGAGAAAGCCACTATTATCAAACTTACGTATCAAGCATTATTGGAAGAGGCGGCTGTATTAGAATTATGGTCACGTGGCTATGATGCTTATGGGTCTGATTTGATCGATAACTTCAAACGTTTGCCGAACAAAGTGATTACCAATAAACCAGATCTCAAAAAATTATATGAAGAATTAAATGTCCCAACGCAAGAAGGCAAGAAATTGAGCTTTAATGGTATTCGCGGTAAATACCAAACACGCTTTGAAGAGCTGCAGAAAAAAGATCCTGCAAACTTTGATAATTTATATTTCAGACCATATTTACGCGTATTAGATTATGTTTTCAAGACGTCCTACAGCAAAATGCAATATGATGCTTATCTTGATGGTAAAGCAGCGTATGACAAAAAGACCAATGCTTTGAAACCGAACATGAAGGCAATTCAAAAATTATTTATGGAAGATCTCACGCAACTGGGTACGTTGCCGACTATGATTGAAGCAGAACTTGCGCAATAATTTATCTGGCACTATTTTCCACGGCACCGTAGATTGTTCCATGCACGTGCGGGCAGCAGCGTTACAAGCAGATTCTGGCACCACCAATAATTGAGCATGCGTCCGTTGTGCAATCTCACAGGCCGCGCGTAGTCGTGCTGGTGTCGGTCGAATGACAATGATAACATCACACGTAGTGCGCCCCAGCGTGGTGACCAGCAATGGCCGCAAAGTAAAATCGACCCATGAGTTATTATTTCCTGCTCGCAAAACACCAAACGTATCAAAAAGACAGCAGCATGCTTCATCGGCAATCAGAATCATGTTTCGTGAAC
>CAYUYG010000456.1:0-1710 GCA_964449125.1 uncultured Coxiellaceae bacterium
GTTAGATTCAAATGCTTGAGGTTTGCGAGATTATTGTGAATAGCAGAGTTGAAAGCCTCGACAAAGCTTGGCAATTGTAAATCACCTGAACGGGTCAAAGTTATCTCCAAATTGGTCAAAGATGAGGGCAAATTGTGTATCAGGAAAGGTGCATCCATGTTTGGCGATATCTCAAGATTCAAACTTGTCAAGGAGGGGAATTGGAGAATAAACTTGGTTGCAGGCTTTGAATCGGTGCAATATCCAACAGCATCATGATTGCATCTATAAATACACATACTGAAAAGGTCTTGGGCATGGTTAATGACTTGAACCGCGGTTTGCAAGCGAGTTGAAAGCAATTTGCTCGTAGAATGGAGGGTACATAGAGAAACGATTGTCAAGTGTTCTGAAACAAGCCCCAAAATCACCAATGGCAAGTCTACAATCATTTTGAAAGAGTTGGGTGAAGGCAAACCTGTACACTCTCGAAAAGAGGGTCAAGCGCGACTGTTTCGGAACGGTTCTACTGGAAACAAGAACGCATTTATATTTCTTGCGCCTCTAATCGTATACAGTGTATTATTACACAATTGTAATCAATAGATACGCAACCAAGTCAAGCTAATCATTATCAGTAGTCCGAGTCACTTTCGTCGTCAGAGTCTGAGCCACTTTCGTCGTCCTCATCATCCTCGTCGTCAGAGTCTTCTTCAGAGTCTTCTTCAGAGTCTTCTTCGGAATAATCTTCATCAGAGCGGCCAAGTAGGTAGTGGACAAAGGCATCGTCGTTAAAACTTGCTGCGGCAATAAATTCCGCAAACAGCTTAAATGCTGTAACGGACATTCGCGCTTAAAACACGGACTGCAACTTAATTTAAGCGAAAGAATTTTTGCTTGGTCATTGAGAGGTGGCGTAAAATCAGGACTGGATGAGCCATAAATTGCAATGAGTGGGCGATGTAATGCTGCAGCAACATGCATCAAACCCGAATCATTTGTTATTACCATGTGGGACAGTGATAATAGATCGACCGCTTCACCTAGTGTCGTTTTGCCAGTTAAATCGATAGCAGCATCATCAAGCACACATTGAATTTCCGCTGCTAAAACTTGATCTTTCGGACCACCAAATAACCATACCGACCAACCTGCTGCGATTTTTTGTTTAGCAACTTCTGCATAATATTCAGCAGGCCAACGTTTTGCGGAACCATATTCAGCACCTGGACACAGTGCAAGAATGGGTTTATCAGCAGTTAAATTAAATTTTAATAACGTTTGTTCGCGCAATTCTGTATTAATTTGCAGTAAGGGTGGTGGCAAGGTTTCTGGTAGTGATGTTTTAGCTGGTAAACCCAGCATGGCAAAACGCTGAATCATCAAAGGCAACTTTTGTTTATCTAAATGTCGAATATCATTTAATAATCCAAATCGCCACTCACCTAGCCAGCTGGTGCGCTGTGGAATTCGCGCCGCAAATGCTGGCAGCGCAGATTTCCAAGAATTTTGTAAAATAATCGCGTGGGTGTACTTTTCTCTACGCAGTTTTACGCCTAATTGCCAGCGCTCAGGTAACGCCATTTCCCCATGTTTAAAGCTGATGGTATGGACATGATTGACTTCCGGCATGCGTTGCAACAAGGCCTCAGCCCCTTGTTGCGTCCAGATATCGAAGGTGCAATGAGGATATTGTTGCTTCAATAAACGCAGCAACACCTAGAACACCAC
>CAYUYG010000457.1:0-1705 GCA_964449125.1 uncultured Coxiellaceae bacterium
TAATATTCCACGCGCCTCCCGCTGCCGTAATCGCGCCAGTAATATAATACGGAAAAATCCCCGGTAGTATCAGCCGCTTCCACCACAACCAACCGCGCACATTTAACGTCGCTGCCGCATGACGCAAAGTCTTTGGCAACGCGGTGGTCCCTGCAACCACATTAAATAAAATATACCATTGTGTCCCTAATACCATTAATGGCGAAGTCCATATGTTGACATTCAAATGATAATTGACGATAGCCATCACCACGATCGGAAATAATAAATTCACTGGAAATGCCGCAAAAAATTGCGCGACCGGTTGAACAATGCGTGAAGCATGCGGATTTAATCCCACCCAAACACCAATTGGCACCCAAATCAACGAACTAAACAAAATTAAAATCGTCACACGCAAGGCAGTTGCAAACCCCAAATAAAATACATGACCGATTTCAGACCATGAGACTGTCGAAAAAATAAATCTTACTAAAATAAATAACGCCAGTAAGATTAATAATACTAAGGAAATATTCCAGCTAACCACACCAATTTTTCGCCACAATGGATCGTATTGTCGCACTATGCGCTTAGCCACACGACGACGAAATAAATGAAAATTTACAAAGGCATCATTCAACCACGAAAAATATTCACCAACAAATCGTAAAAAATGTGTGCGTTGAAATAAATTAAGCACCCAAGATTCAGATTCGATCTCACCTACATCCACTTCAACTTTAAATTTTTCGGACCAAGCGACTAAAGGACGAAACAATAATTGATCATAGACCGCAATGACGATAATCATCATGATGATGACATAAATCACTGCCTTCACATCCATTTGCTGAATGGCCAATGCAATATAAGATCCTATTCCTGGCAAAGTGATATTTTGATTCGCCACCGAAATCGATTCTGATGCTACCAAGAAAACCCAACTACCCGACATCGACAACATGGCATTCCACACTAATCCCGGCATCGCAAACGGCACTTCCAATCGCCAAAATTTCTGCCATGAAGATAATTGAAACATCGCTGCTGCTTCATGAAGATCCTCAGGTACTGTACGCATGCTTTGATAAAAAGATAGCGTCATATTCCAAACTTGTGCGGTAAAAATCGCAAAAATCGCTGCGCATTCCGGACCTAACAAACTACCGCGAAATAAGGTAACAAAACCAACAACCGTAATGGTTAAAAATCCCAACACCGGCACCGATTGCAAAATATCGATAATAGGAATAATGACTCGACCAGCATACCGACTTTTTGCGGCCCAGGTGCCAAAAATTAACATAAATAATAATGAAAAACCCATCGCCACAAACATGCGAATAACGGTACGTAAAGCATAGTAGGGGAGATAGATGGGATTTAAAGAAATTTGAATCTGTTGGCCTACTTGGAACTTGCCAACCATAGCTGCTGCACCATGACCCAGCAAAATAATGATGGCGGCTACTAAAATAATCGCAATCACGTCCCAATAATTGGGCACTGGCCATGCTGTCGCCACATTACGTGCATAGGTGTGTCGCGCTGGACGCATGCACTTCCCCATCCAAAATTAAAAACCTGAGGATAGTGTAATTAATTTAATGCGCCGGGGCTAGGTAATCAGTGTTTTCAATGCAAGCTAATTTTCAACAAAATATTCGCTAAACCAACACTTCAAGCTTTCTTCGCCAAGATTATCGTAAATATACGATAAATA
>CAYUYG010000458.1:0-1702 GCA_964449125.1 uncultured Coxiellaceae bacterium
AACCCAGAAAATTGCCGATAGCAACCAAACGTTGCACGGTTTCAGGCAATAAATCATAGGCCGTTCGCGAAGGCACATTGTATAAAATAATCGGCAAAGGCACGGCTTCAGCAAGGCTAGCATAATGACGGTATAACCCTTCTTGTGGCGGCCGATTATAGTAAGGCGTCACCACCAAGCAAGCCTCTACCCCTTCTGCCATCGCTTGTTTGGTTAAGGCAATCGTTTTTGCTGTAGACTGACTACCCGTGCCAGCAATCACCGGTTTGCGCCCATTAATATGCGCAACAGCCACTGCTAATAATGCACGTCTTTCAGACTCTTCTAAGCAAACGCCTTCTCCCGTTGAACCTAACAACACAAAAGCATCTGTGTCGTTTGCAATATGCCAATCGATTAGTCGTTTTAATCCGTCAAAATCTAAACTGCCATCTTCATGCATGGGGGTCACTAGTGCGACCAAGCTGCCGTGAAACATTATTTTTTTCCTTCTATCCTGTTTTTCAACCAACGATTTAAGCCCACAATATCTTTCTGGGATAAAATGCCCGCCTGCTGTTTTAGCAACAAGGTATCTTCTAAATAGGCATAGGTGTCTTGCGCTAACGTTTGTTTAGCTTGGTAATCATTTGAAATAGCAAGCAACACATCGACCATGGTGCGCGTGCCTGCTGTATACGCTGCTTGCGTGCTCTGCAATGAACTGGCATTGGAAATAACCGATTGACGATCGGCTTTTACTTTTGAAACATCACTCACCACATTATTAAATAATTGTCGCGTCGCAATAAACGTATCACGGTAGGCTTTTTCAACTGTTTCACTGGCTTGCACATATTGATATTTTGCTTGGCGTATTTCCGAATTAACTTGCCCCCCTGCATAAATAGGCACAGCCAATTGCACACCCACATCACTCTGCGTGAAATTCGCCAAGCCATTGTAGGCATTATTTTGGCGCCCATAGTCTGTCACTAAGTTAAGCGTCGGCATATGGCCTGCATAATTTACTTTAATTTGCTTTTGCGCCGCCATCATCGCAAAGCGCGCAGCTTGTAAATTTAAATTTTGTTGATTTGATTTTTGAATCCAAGACGCTACATTTAAAGGGTTTGGCATCAATAACTTAAATTTTTTATTATCCACTTCGTCTACGTCATCCACAGAAAACCCTGTGAAAGCACGCAATGATTCTTTGCTGTTTTCTAAATCATTTCTTGCCATGATTTCACGCGACACACTGCTATCGTAGGCAGCTTTTGCCTCATAAACAGCTGTTTTCGTTTCAAGCCCCGCTTGATACCGCACCTTTGCTTGCAACCATTGTTGATATACCGCCTGGGTGTTGGCTTTGGCGTAACTTAATGTATCTTGCGCTAATAAAACAGCAAAATATTCTTGCGAGGCTCTCACAATTAAGTCTTGCCCTGCAGCAAGATAATCTGCATAAGCCTCTTTCACTTTTTCATCGGCTTGCTTCAATTGCATGAAATAAGAAAAATTAAAAATCGGTTGCGTCAACGTTACCGTATAATTGTTCACGCCAAATGAATTGGTGCCCGGCGAAAATATGCTGGTGCTGGCATCTGAACCTGCAGAAGAAACATTTATTTTTGTTGCGCTGGCATTTGCAGCCAAGGTGATATTCGGCAAGACACTTGCCAAGGCTTGCGGATAAGCTTCTTTTAACGCCTTAAAATTT
>CAYUYG010000459.1:0-1696 GCA_964449125.1 uncultured Coxiellaceae bacterium
ACCATCAATTTCAGTGCCATCATTATATTTAGCAATAACATCTTCTGGTATCTGTGATAAGTCTGTTCCTCGGAGAAAATCACGCAATACTGTTCCTGTGCATTCTGAATCGATATTAGGTGCACCGCGCATTGCTGTTACATCTTCTAAATGAACTGTCCTGAAATCAATGCTAAAACGTGTCACTCCTGATGTGTTTGGGACACTCGAGTGCATTTGCTGACCGGAAAATAGGATCATACCCCCAACAGGACAAATTAGGCGTATTTGCGGATCAAGCTTCATGGTTTCAGTGGCTCGGGGCAACGGCCTTGGGTCCTCTTTAATTAGCTTAGTAACATTCTCACCACGATGTATCTTGTTCCAAAGGTAATAGTTATAGCCAGAAGAGTTGTTTATCACCGGTTGTGACCAATAATAAGGGTGAAACGCCATTGCATTTTCAGACTCAATATCGTATATCGGTAGCCACCAATTTATCTGGCTTGGGGGTGCTGAGTACCAGGTATCGCGGTGCGGATGCCAAGCATATGCTATTCCAGTGACGAGATAATTATTGCTTGTTGATGTACGCATTCTTGGAACGTCAAAATACGTCTGTTCGAGATCACAACCCAAATCTTCGAGGATATTGCACAGATGGCGTTTGGACTCAGCATGATGGATAAACGCAGGTTTCAGTTTTCCGAGAAGTTCGGCATAAACTTCTACATCCATAGAATTTTGAGCTGTTTTTGGATCAAGTCCGCCAAATACATCCTCGATCATTGATTTGGCAAAATTGACGAAAGCGAGGATGCTTGGTCGAGATGAATAGACAAATAGTTGACCCTCATAGAGTCGTTGACGACGTAAGTCATCAGAAACGTCAGAATCATAGTAAATAGTGTTATTCATTGTGTACGTCCCTAAAAGACTGCTATTTGGATCGGGCATTTATCTTGGTGGGTGAATGTATGCCATAGGACTAAGGGTTAGCAACCCATTGAAATTTATTGTCTAGTAAGCCGTTTTCTTGGAGTTCTGTCAGGACATTCAACCTCATATAGCGTGAATTACGAAATTCCTTGTCGTTGAATTTGAGAGTTTCCAGGCCTTTTTTTAGCTCAAGTATGGATTCAGTCAAGCTAACTTGCGGTTGGTGTTTTGGTGCTAAACTTTTAAAAAGGTCAAAATTTACCCGGTAAGAGCGCTTGTCAGGCGGTGCATTTTTGTTGATGGAAATTTCCGTACCTGGAATCACTTTTGCGACCGCTTCTGCAAGTTCCTTTACCTGATAGTTCCATTCATCACTGCCTATATTGACAGCCAGAAAATTTCCGCCATTAGTAATATTCCTGCTTATGGCCCATTCCATTGCGCGCACCATATCTTTTACGTTAATTAATGGCCTCCACGGCGTGCCATCGCTTAAAATAGTTATTTGACTAGAAGCAATTGCTCCCGCAACAAAATCATTCAGGACTAGATCTAATCTCAACCTATCCGTCAAACCGCATGCCGTCGCGAACCTGAGGCAGGTGATTTTAAACTGATCTGATGCTAAAGGCTCTAGATCCCGTTCTGTTAAAGCCTTGGATTTCGCGTATGCAGTCAGTGGATTGAGAGCCGATTTTTCAGTCCTCGCGCTGTCATCGGCAGCGCCGTACATACTGCAGCTGGAAGCAAACACGAATGATTTTACCCCTGCGGCTTT
>CAYUYG010000460.1:0-1694 GCA_964449125.1 uncultured Coxiellaceae bacterium
AAAGATGATAAAGAGAAAAAAGCACCATTGTTTAAGTTCTTAGGGGTGCAATTTCAATCTCTTAACCCCTTGGATGGCGGTTTTACTTGGATAACTGATCTTTCAAAGGCGGATAATGCAACAAATAGATCGCTTTATGAAAGAATTGCAGTCCTTGCAGCAGGGCCATGTGCAGGTATTGCATTTTTAGCATTGGCATGTAAGGCTTTTCATATCCAACCTACACACGATTCGCAGGGAGATTTTCTGGGATTTTCTTTTAATGGGTTAATTCTTCATCAAATTTATAATTTATTTTTTACCGCCAATCAACTGACTGGAAGAAGCGATGGCGCATTAAAAAGTGATGGCGAGAATATTTATGATGCTCTGTGCATTTTAAAAGAAAGACGTAACCAAAGAGCATTGTCACAGCTGTCTTAGATGGTTGCGATAAGATTTTTGCAAAAGAACTTTAAAGAGGGATGGTTTTTGAGGCCATCCCTTTTAGAAAATAATTATTGAACAGATTTACGTCGAGATTTCACTATCAACTAGGACGTCGCCAATAATTTGACCCTCGATGATAGTTCCCTTGTTGGCAATCACTTTCCCGTTACCTTGTTCAAACGTTATAGACTGACCTACATGGGTATCGATAAGTTCAAGGATTTGTTCTTTTCTTGGGTCCGTTTGACGTACAATTATAGTATTAACTTTACAATTATTAAGATATAGGGAAGTTGTACTAATGCTTATCAAATCGAAAGTAGCATTAGTTGCTTTCAATACCCCGTTAATAACAGCAGTGTGTTTCACAACTACATCTTTTAAATTTGCCACGCCATTAACCGTTAAATTTTCAAAAGATCGATTATTGAAATTGGCTATGCCATTAATGATGACATTGCCATTCTCTCTTGTGCCGATATGAGAATTTGTTGTTTGATTGGTATCATCGTTTGGATTTCGATAACAGCCGCTTAATGAAATGCAGAGTAAGCCGAGGATTAAGCCTTTTTGTGTTTTGTACAGAGCGTTCATACAGATTTACTTTCATGCTACATAAAAAATTGCTTTTTACTGAAGTTGTCAAATTATTGTATGGTACACCACCTGGGTTTATAATCGTCGGCAGCGTAACCATTTGCATTTTTAATGGTGCGATCGGCGCCTGCGTTCATAAGCAGTCGTTCTATCTCAGAGTTATTATGGGCAATAGCCCATATAAGTGCCGTGTCGCCCGCATTAGAGCTCCATTTTTAGTTTCATCAAGATACTGTTGTTGCGATTTTTTTTCTTCTTGTTTGCTTATTTGTAAACCATTGAGTGTGTTTAAAGAAGCGCACAATATAAGTAGCATACATTGTTTCATGGGTGTCCTTTATCTAGAGGTGTTATCTTTGAATATTGTATCATAATTTATGTGATATGAATGTTCTTTTTCATTGAACAGAACACCAAGTAACTTTGGGAGTTTTCGGTAAATCTTTCGAAGAGTCTCCATAGGAATATCCGGTAATGATATTTGCAAGATCTGAGACAGGAACATGCTCTTCTACTATTTGTTGTGCTTCTTTTTGGCGTTGCAGGTAAGCGCTCCGCTCTTGGATCATTTTTTGTTTACCTTCTTCGATTGCTGCCCGCATTCGTTCTTGTTTTTCGGGTGCGGCATAGTCGATGGCAGTTTTATTTTCGTCGCTTTCATTTTTAAG
>CAYUYG010000461.1:0-1694 GCA_964449125.1 uncultured Coxiellaceae bacterium
GGACATTTAGGAAGGGTACGACGCCGGATGATTTGCCATTCGTTCCTTTAGTACGTGCACCCATCGCACGCACATTTGTCCAGTCGTTACCGAGACCACCTGCATATTTAGACAGTAAGGCATTGTCCTTAATTGCACCGTAAATGCCGTCCAAATCATCCGGCACCGTGGTTAAATAGCAACTGGATAATTGCGGACGCAATGTTCCTGAATTAAATAAGGTCGGCGTTGAGCTCATGAAATCAAATGAAGAAAGCAGATTGTAAAACTCGATGGCGCGTTTTTCTTTTTCTTTTTCTTCAATCGCAAGTCCCATGGCAACACGCATGAAAAATGCTTGTGGCAATTCAAAACGCACACCATCCCAGTGAATAAAATAGCGATCATACAGGGTTTGCAGGCCTAAATAAGTGAATTGCAAATCACGTTCCGGTTTAATGGCGGCGCTAATTTGCTTTAAATCATAAGTTTTTAAACGTGGGTCGAGTAATTCATGTTTGATACCCATGTCTAAATAAGCTTCGAGATAGGCGGGGTATACATGCTGCATTTCAGCCGAAGTCACATTGTCCTGTAAGCTAAGGAAATGCAAGGCTTCGAGGCATAAATCATCGAGTAGTAAACGAGCCGCCACGTAAGTGTAATTAGGTTCTTTCTCAATCAAAATACGGGCTGACATGACCAGCGCTTTATTCACTTCATGAACTGGCACTTTATCAAATAGGTTACGGCGCGCGTCTTCTACGATTAATCCAGGGGTGACACCGTTTAATCCCTGACAGGCGTTTTGGAGCTGTTTTGTTAAAGCATTGATGTCGAGTGGTTTAATGCTGCCGTCTGCTAAGGTTACATGCAATACGAGCGCAGCTTTTTTATCTTCTGCTTCTTGTTGTTCGCGCACGCGGCGGCGCTCTTCTCGATACAATACATATGCCTTGGCGACTTTGTATTCGCCTGCGCGCATGAGTTCCAGTTCAACCTGGTCCTGAACTTCTTCGATATGCAAGGTGCCCGTGCTGTGTAAACGTCTGCTAAATGTTTCGGCGATTTTTTTAGTTAAGCCTGAGACTTTTTCATGAATACGGCTGGAACTCGCGGCGGTGTCGCCTTCTGTTGCCAAAAAAGCTTTGGTCATGGCAACGGCAATCTTGTTTACATCGAATGGCGTAATCGTCCCGTTGCGGCGTATTACTTTGATCTGGCCTGGAGCGGTTTGTGCAATGTCAAAATGGGGGGTATAAGCGACATGTAACGATGATTGGGTGTCCATGTTTTACTTTTCTCCACGATATCAAGTAGTTAAATTCTCAAAAATTCTATAAGGCGTCCCTTGTGGTCTTTTTAATCAAAAACCACAATATGTAGTTGTTTTTCTGGGTTTAGATATCAAGATAAAGTATCTCGAAACAGTTCGCAAGCAATAAAAATCATCTTTTTTTTGGCTTAACAAAATCTTAAGAGGTGTGTTTAATCTTTATCACCTCTCTATTTTCCTTCGAAGGTAAAACGGCGTAAACCTTGGTCTGGGCAAGAGGAAGCGTGGCTGGTTCCATGCGTTTTTTTAGACGCAGAATACTGAAAGGAATGAACAATAGGTAGGTGGGTGGTGGGGGATTTGGGCGGCGGCGTTACAACTAGTACAATGTCTGCTCTCTTACCGAGAGCTTTTTTAGGGGTCAGTTTAGTTTCCAGGC
>CAYUYG010000462.1:0-1694 GCA_964449125.1 uncultured Coxiellaceae bacterium
GTGTTAGTAATAAGGCGGGATGCACGCAGTGCTTGAATCATAATGGACTGCCTCATTGCGGCATAATAATTTTCACAGACAGCGAAGAATAACAATTTGCACCGCATTACACCATAGGCCTATAATCAGCACGCTTGTACAGTCATACCCGCTCTTCGCACTACCTCATCACCCTGCCCCTGTCACTTATGCACTCCCTATTTATCACACAGGAAACGATTCTCATGCCAATCAAAGACTGGCCGGAAGCAGACCGGCCGCGCGATAAATTATTCATGCACGGCGAACGCGCGCTAACAGATGCCGAATTAATTGCGATTTTTATCAAAACAGGTGTGCGCGGCAAAACCGCGCTCGATTTAGCTAAAGAATTATTAATGGAGCATGGAAGTTTAAAAAAATTATTAAACGCGTCTGCTACCAACGTGATTCGTAAAAAAGGCATGGGCGAAGCCAAATATGCGGCATTGCGCGCAGCTATTGAAATAGGCCGCCGTTATTTTCACGTGACGTTACCGGTGGGAATAAAATTGAATAACAGCTGCCACACGCGGCAATTTCTCGCTGATCGTTTGCGTGATCATCCCAATGAAGTGTTTGGCTGTTTATTCATGGATACGCATTTTCGTTTAATCTGTTTTGAAGAATTGTTTCATGGCTCCGTGAATGAAGCGAATGTTTATCCGCGTGAAATTGTACGGCGCGGCATTGCGCATAACGCGGCAAAAATTATTCTCGCGCATAATCATCCGTCAGGACTGGCCACACCAAGCCGCGCTGACAGAGAAGTCACGACCGTGATTCAACAAGCGCTGGCGCTTATTAACATTGATGTGGTCGATCACATTATTATTGGTAATCCGGATATTTTTTCGTTTGCAGAGGCAGGATATTTAGTTGCGTGAGATCCTCGCTACGCTCAGGATGACACGTTGCAGTGTGTTTTATTTCTTTGTTTATTTATTAAATCGCGGAGAACGAACAACAGGTTTGGCTTGCATATCGCTGGCAGCTTCCTGCATGGCTGCGTATTTAATTAAATCACAGCTAAGCTGGTCCAGTATTTTCGAGAAATGCTCTTCTGCTTTTATCATTTCAGGACTGATGGAGGTTCGATCTGACAGGATACAACGAATTTTGCGGAGTGCTTTTTCATCAGTTGTGTAGCAGTCTTTTAACCTGCTCAGAAGCGCTTCATCCACAGCAAGCTGCTCTGCAGACTCTTCCACTGTTTTGGGCACATTCCCCGAGAATAAACCGACCCGCGCCGTTGGCGTCTTCTTTTTAGGCTTAGACACAACTGCCCCCTTAGGTGTTACTGGAACAAGTGACTGTATTTTTATTATACAATCTATGGCTTGATATGTCAAAATTATGACCTAAGACTAGGATTTGACTTAGTTTAATCCGCTGACCTGCAGCAAATTCAGGTTTACCCACCTTAAAGATTGCTCTCGATTATGGATTCTGGTATAAGTTGCACCCTTGTTATACAAATCTGTATAGAAACCAAAAGACGAAAATAGAGAGTAACTTATGGCGAAGAAATGTCCGATTACTGGCAAAGGCCCCATGGTCGGGAACAATGTTTCCCACGCGAACAACAAGACCAAACGCCGTTACCTGCCGAACCTGCAATACAAACGTTTCTGGTTAGAAAGCGAAAAACGCTTTGTCCGTCTCCGCATCAGCAC
>CAYUYG010000463.1:0-1691 GCA_964449125.1 uncultured Coxiellaceae bacterium
TAATGATTGTTCCGGCGGGTTTTTATATTTGTTGGGGTTGTCTTGTGTGGGTTCCTTTTATTTATACTTCGCCCAGCATGTATCTGGTGCTACACCCCATCCAACTCAGCGCAGGCCTAGCCGCATTTATTTTTGTATTTGGTACAGCCAGCATCTTAATCAATTATCTAGCTGATAGACAACGCCAAGTTGCACGCGCGACGCAAGGTGACTGCAAGATATGGAACAAAAAACCAGTGGTGATGCAAGCTACTTACCAAACTGAGCAGGGTGAAACCAAGGAAACCATTTTGCTCGCATCAGGATGGTGGGGCATCGCACGTCATTTTCATTATATCCCTGAAATTGCAGGTGCTTTTTTCTGGTCTTTACCGGCCTTATTTTTTAATTTTGCCCCGTATTTTTATGTCTGCTTCCTGACACTGCTTTTGTTAGATCGTGCTTTTCGAGATGATCAACGCTGCGCTAAAAAATACGGGAAGGATTGGTTAGCATATTGCAGTTTAGTGCCGTACAAGATTGTACCGTTCGTGATTTAATTCTCCCTCTCCCCCGCTTTCAGCGGGGGTTTTTATTACACATCTGATTACAGAACAAGAACATTACTTCGGGTTAAAGTATTTAAAGGACCCAGATGGTATTCAACTGAAAAAGCTCCCTTTTGGTATCTCTTTTGTAATTGTTGCGCTGAAAAAAGATAATTCGATGTTTTCCACGCATCCACATAGACAACCTCAATGAATGAACCGGAGCCTACTACAACAGCGTTTAAAGTATGACCACTTTCACCCATCAATGGAACAGCATAGCCATCTGAGCGAATTTTAAAAAATCGCTCACCTTCATCTTTAAAAATCCTAATTATTTCGAGTTCCAATGCTTCGATCGTATAAAATTGTTGTGACACATTTAAATTTCGTCCAAAGATAATTTGGATCGCAGCAGCATTACTTAATCCCATTTTTAGTGGGTAACTATTTTTAGCTGCCAATATATTTCTACCATTTTTTAAATTAAATAAAAGACAAGTCGATAAAAGAACACAATTGCCAGAGCAATGAACAACACTACTATTGGTGTAATAAGCAAGTTTTTTGAGTATATTTCTATCCAATTCATCTTCGGCGAATTGGAAGTTTCCTTCATTATATTCCAAAGAACTCATTATCCGCTGCTTGTCAGCATCGTTACAATGATTGGCATTATTCTGAATAAAATCGGGAAATTGATCAGAGTATTGAGAAACCAGTTTGGCTAGTTTGTAGGTAGAAAAGAATAAAATACCGGCACTCGTAGCCAACACGCTGCTGGTTTTATTTGTTTCGCCTGTATTTTCGTTGTGTAAAATAACGGCCACTCTCTTTTTGGTGCAACATCAATAGGTTTAAGACCATTTTATTTGTTTAGTCTTGACGAATGCTTTGATGATTGAATTGCCGAAAGACAATCTGCATACCGAATATATAAGTCTTCATTGTTAGTATGTTCGCGTGCACGCACTAATAGGCTAATTGCCGCATCCAATTGCTTTTCATAGTGTTGGAAAATAGCCATCTTATCTAGTTGCGCCTCGAGCTTCTGTAAATGTGCAGACAATTGTTGATGTAATAATGTCTCAATAAAAGTATCGCTGAAATTATCAGGACGTTTAACTAATTCTCGAGCCGGCACCTTACTAAAATCATCAATTA
>CAYUYG010000464.1:0-1686 GCA_964449125.1 uncultured Coxiellaceae bacterium
TACTGGTACGTTTTGCAGATACCGATACTCAACTTAAAGCCAGTGATTTATTAAAAGCAACGTTAGGTAATGATTATATTGTGGCATTGAATCTGGCGCCACGCACGCCACATTGGTTAGCAGTACTGGGCGCTATGCCTATGAAACTTGGACTGGATTTGCGCGGTGGCGTGCATTTTTTAATCGCAGTCGACAGCGATAGCATGATTAAAACCCGGCAAGACGGCGACATGCGTAATATGGGCGATCAATTGCGCAGCCAAATGATTCGTTATGCGAGCATTAGTTTATCAGCCACGACACCGAACAGCCTTGTCCTTCAATTTCGTGATACGGATAATCTCGATAAAGCTAAAACCTATTTAACTGGCCAATTTCCCGATTATTTGTTTACTCCAGTGAATAAAGATGGTGTATTGCAACTCACAGCGACACTCACCCAAGCGGCGGTAACTAAAGTAACTGATTACGCTTTAGATCAAACCATCACGATTTTGAATAATCGTATTAACGAACTCGGTGTCTCAGAAGCTGGTGTACAACGTCAAGGCAGTAATCAAGTAAGTGTTGATTTGCCCGGTGTACAAGATACTGCGCGCGCAAAAGATCTTATCGGAAAAGTTGCGACTTTACGTTTTCAATTAGTAGACATGCAGCACGATGTGCAAGCTGCCCTCGCAGGCAATGTGCCTTTTGGCAGCCGCTTATATTCTTATTCGGGACAACCCATTTTATTGCAAAATCAAGCAATTTTACGCGGTAGTTCGATTACCTATGCAACCGCAGCTGTAGGACAAAATGGACGAGCCACTGTGCAAGTGACCTTAGGAGGCGGTGGTGAAAATTTATTTCAACAAGCAACTGCCAATAATATAGGTAAACTTTTAGCGGTGGTTTATGTAGAAACCGTGCCGCAGCAAAAAATGATCAATGGCAAGCTGGTGACTCAACAACAGCAAATTGAAAAAGTGATTAGTGTCGCCACTATTCAATCTGCATTAGGGAATCAATTTGAAATCACTAATTTAGATTCTATGCAATATGCGCAAAATCTCGCATTATTATTACGCTCAGGTTCATTAGTTGCGCCGCTGCAATTTCTCCAAGAACGCACTATAGGTCCTACGTTAGGAAAAAATAATATTCATATGGGTGTTTTATCAGTTGAAGTAGGTGCAGCATTGGTTATTATTTTTATGATTTGTTATTACCGCTTATTTGGTTTAGTAGCGGATATGGCGCTTTTATTAAATATTATTTTCATTATTGCCATTTTGTCAGTGTTGGGTGCAACCCTGACATTGCCAGGTATCGCTGCTATTGTTTTAACAGTCGGCATGGCGGTGGATGCCAATGTGCTTATTAATGAGCGTATTCGTGAGGAACTGCGCAATGGCGCAAGTCCACAAGCGAGCATTCAAACCGGTTATGCCCGTGCTTTTGCTACTATTGTGGATGCAAACGTAACCACTTTAATTGTCGCACTGATTCTATTTGCACTGGGCAGTGGTCCAGTAAAAGGATTTGCGGTCACACTGATTATTGGTTTGCTTACCTCCATGGTAACGGCCATTTTCTTCACGCGAGGTATTATTAATTTGATTTATGGCGGTCGTTCGGTGAAGTGGTGGTCGTTCGGAATTAACCCGCTTGTTCCACAAATGAGTAACCACCAGGAAATTTTTA
>CAYUYG010000465.1:0-1667 GCA_964449125.1 uncultured Coxiellaceae bacterium
AACTTCCGCATCGAGATTATTCATTAATAAACGCAACGGCGCTTCGGTTAACCAGGATTTAGCGCTTAATTGCGAACCATGCGATGCTTGGATACGACGTTTGGGATCGTAACGTTTGTTGTCATTCATTCCTTGCTCCTCTCCCAACTCCTAGCCTGTATGAAATACGGGGAACCTTATTTGAGAAAAAATTTATTTAAATACTCAAGTAATTTATCTAAATGAAATATTTGACTGCGAAAACCAATATATTTATCCGGTCGAATTAGATACAAGCAAGCATGATTTGCACCATAAGCCACGTGCAAGGCATGTGTTTTATCTTCAATTAAAGTAGAAGAAGAAACTTCTAAAATTAGTTGTTGTTCCCAAACAATATAACTGTCGATAAGATCTTTATATTCCTCATTTACCGAATGAATTAATTTAATCATATTTTGCGCGTGTTCATCAGAAGTGGATTTTCCGCCAAATAATAACAAAATATGTTTAGTGCTATGAATAAGTCCATACAAGCGATCTGAAACTAAAAATACATTGGGTGCTCGATCACCTGCATGTAAAGTTTTTGCACCGGTGGAAGCCCAATCTAAATATTCTTCAACAATGGGACTTTTTCGATAGGAAATATCGAGTTCAGAAATACTGGCAGCAATTTTATTTTTGAATCTGGGTTTATGCACCAGCCAAACCAATATTTTATTTCGAAGTTGTTGCAAAATAAAATTATTTACTCCGACAACCCGAGTCATCATGGAAGTATTTTTTACGATTTTAGCCGCTAAAGGTCGGCGCTCTTTTTCATAGCTATCTAGTATTTCTGCGCGTGCTTTGCCCTTTATCACCAAAGCTAATTTCCAAGCTAAATTATAAGCATCTTGAATGCCGGTATTCATTCCTTGTCCACCCACAGGTGAATGTAAATGTGCAGCATCACCGAGTAAAAAAATGCGATCATGACGATAACGATCCACGATTCGGTTATGTATCCAAAAATTTGAAATCCATTCCGGTGTGCCTAATTTTAGCGGCGCTTTGCCACAGCGTTCTGAAACCAGACGTTCAAAATCTGCCAGCGTGGGATGTTTTTCCTGCGCTAATTTTCGATCGTGCGAAACTTCTGCAATAATGCGCCACATCGTTTTAGAAAAAGGAATGATGCCAATAATGCCTTTAGACGATAAAAAAAGCTGGATTTCATCTTGAGGATATGAGGTTTCAATTGGCAAATCTGCCATAATAAAATGTTCTTTTAAATCCGAACCTGAGAATTTTCCTTCTAATTGCTTGCGCACGGAGCTGTGACCACCATCGCAGCCGAGCAAATAATCTGCGCGCAAAGATTTCTCACTGCCATCGGCCATTCGATATTTCACTTTTACACCCGTTTTTTCCTGGGTAAAACTGATTAATTCT
This sequence comes from uncultured Coxiellaceae bacterium, assembly GCA_964449125.1. Lineage (GTDB taxonomy): Bacteria > Pseudomonadota > Gammaproteobacteria > DSM-16500 > DSM-16500 > Aquicella. Next base: position 1,417 of record CAYUYG010000465.1, read on the forward strand.
GCTGAACGTTCGACTTGAATATCATAATTATTTAAAAATTCTCGCAACAAACTTTCAGTTGTTTCCTGCGATAAACCAAGACCATAAGGATAGGCAGAATCCAAATCATCAAAACTGATGCGCGCAACGCGTTTCTTTTTGCTGTGAAAATTTGCGGCATGGATCGGATTTCCCAGCGCCAAAGCACGGTCGAGAATGCCCATATCTTGCCAAACTTCTTCTTGATAAAGGATACAAGGTGTATGGGCTTA
>CAYUYG010000466.1:0-1652 GCA_964449125.1 uncultured Coxiellaceae bacterium
TATCTGCTGAACTCATCGAACGTGAAAAAGCTATTTTTACAGCGCAAGCGCAAGAAAGCGGCAAACCAGCCGATATTATCGCGCGTATGATTGATGGCCGTATCAACAAATTCTTAGACGAAGTGAGCTTAACCGGCCAACCCTTCATCAAAGACCCTGATACCAAAGTCGGCAAATTGCTGACGAATAAGCAAGCTAAAGTCATCCGTTTTGCCCGTTTTGAAGTGGGTGAGGGTATTGAAAAGAAAGCTGATAACTTCGTTGAGGAAGTATTAGCACAAGCTCGCGGAAATTAAGATAATGACGCAACAAAGCTCTGCATCTGTGCCTGCCTTTCGACGTATATTGTTAAAATTCAGTGGTGAAGCACTGATGGGAACAGGCCAGTTTGGTATTGATCCGCAGACGTTAGACAAGTACGCGGCAGATATTGCGGAGCTTTGTCAATTGCAGGTACAAGTTGGTATTGTCATCGGTGGTGGTAATTTATTCCGTGGAGCAGACTTGTCTGCTGCAGGTCTTGGACGCATGACTGGCGATTATATGGGCATGCTTGCGACCATGATGAATGGTTTGGCCCTTCGTGATGCACTTGACCGTGCAAATCTTGATTCACGTATGATGTCGGCATTGCCTATGACTGGCGTTATTGATGTTTTTGAACGTCGTAAGGCCGTCCATCATTTACGCCAAGGCCGCCCAGTGATATTTGTGGGCGGTATTGGTAATCCTTGTTTTACCACAGATTCTGCAGCGAGTTTACGCGGCATTGAAATAGAAGCGGAACTTTTAGTGAAAGCAACAAAAGTTGACGGCATTTACGATAGCGATCCGCGAAAAAATCCTAAGGCTGTGAAATTCGAAGAGCTAAGCTACGCCCAGGTCCTTAACGATAGACTCAATGTGATGGATGCAACTGCTATTTGCTTGTGTCGTGATTATCAGCTGCCGATTCGTGTGGTTAATATTAATGAAGCAGGTACTTTAAAGCGTGTCGTATTGGGCGAGCATGTGGGTACTTTAGTGCATGGCAACTAATCCGCCTATATCCAATGTCAGCTGGGAACGCTTGCATTTTGATAGCACTCGGGTGTATACCCCTTAACAAAGGAAAAATGATGAATACCAGTACTTTACTCAAAGAAGTTGAGCAACGCATGCAAAAGTCGTTGGAAACATTAAGTCATGATATGGCGAAGCTGCGTACCGGCAGAGCACACCCTAATTTTCTTGATCCCGTTATGGTACCTTACTATGGAAATGATGTGCCAATAAGCCAAGTTGCCAATGTTAATATCACTGATTCACGCACTTTTACAGTAACACCATGGGAAAAAAACATGGTGGGTGCTATTGAAAAAGCGATTAAATTAGCTAATTTAGGTTTAAATCCAGTGGCCTTAGGGGATCACTTACGTATTCCCTTACCTCCCCTAACAGAAGAGCGACGTCGTGACCTGACCAAGGTTGTGCGTCAAGAAGGGGAACAAGCGCGTGTTGCTGTTCGCAATATTCGCCGAGACGCAAATAATCAATTAAAAGAGGCGCTGAAAGCTAAAACAATCAGTGAAGATGAAGAGCGGCGTTTACAAGACTCCGTGCAAAAGCTCACTGATCGTTATATCGTGGATGTAGATAAGGCTGTTAGCCTC
>CAYUYG010000467.1:0-1652 GCA_964449125.1 uncultured Coxiellaceae bacterium
TCACGACGTGCTCGGCTACGCTGATGCTGTTGCAATAGGTGACTTCAGCAACAGTAATGCCATGTTGCATGGCGGATTGTAAATCCACATGATCAGAACCAATGCCAGCGGTGATGGCGAGTTTTAATTTTTTTGCTTTAGCGATGCGTTCCTGAGTGAGATACGCAGGCCAAAAAGGCTGGGAAATGACGATTTCCGCATCGGGGAGTTCTTTTTCAAATACGGAATCTGGGCCCTCTTTGTCGGCCGTAACAACCAGTGTGTGACCTGCCTTTTCAATAAAAGCGCGTAAGCCTAATTCACCTGAAACAGAACCAAGTAAGTGGCCCGGTGTGAAATCAATATGGCTGGGTGAAGGTAATGACTGGCCGTTTGGATAGTGTGATAGCAGTGGCAGATTGTCGCGCGCATAAGAAGATGGATAACCTTGAACTGGATCATCGTAAAGAACACAAAGAACTTTTCCCATTGGTACTCCCGCTGTTAAAGAACATCACCACCTAATCCATTCCGAACCAGAATCTCACGCAACGTTTTGAGTGCAGTCATTTGGATTTGTCGTACAGGTTCGCGTGTTAGTCCTACTGCTTTGCCGACTTCTTCCAGTGTTTCGCGCTCATAACCACCCAAACCAAAACGGCGGCATAATACTTCGCGCTGTTTTTCATTTAATTCATTCAAACACTTTTCCAGACTCGCATGTAAATGTTCATTAGCAAGTAACTCGGCAGGATCTGTCGCATTTTTATCAGCAAGCGATTCTACCAGTGATTTGCTAGTGGAATTCTCTCCGGATATTTGCACATCCAGTGACACCACATGCTCATTTAAATCCATCATGTTTTTTACATCTTCAATGGATTTATCCAGCGCTTCGGCAATTTCGCCATACGTGGGTTCGCGGTCCTGCGTTTTCATCAATTCACGCGCGGTCGTTAAATATAAATTTAATTCGCGTAACACATGAATGGGTAAACGAATCGTGCGTGTCTGATTCATGATGGCGCGTTCGATGGTTTGACGGATCCACCATGTCGCATAAGTAGAAAATCGAAAGCCGCGCTCTGGATCAAATTTTTCAACGGCGCGTAACAAGCCAAGATTGCCCTCTTCAATTAAATCAGAAAATTCCAACCCGCGGCTGTAGTAGTAGCGCGCGATTTTCACGACCAGCCGCAAGTTACTTTCAATCATTTTTTTACGCGCAGCAGGATCGCCTTTTAAGGAGAGACGACCGTAATAAACTTCTTCTTCTGCACTGAGTAACGGGGAAAAACCAATTTCCTTCAGGTACATTTGCGTGGAATCAAGGGTGGATGAAGCGCGCGTGGAAACGAAGGTGGAGGGAGATTTACCAGTGAGTTCGTCTGTAGGCGATTCAGCACGGGGTAACAACACCGCCGCTTTAGGGTCCTCGATTTTCTCAAGAGCAGAGGCATCGGGCTCTGAATCTGTCTCAGGGTCAGATGATGAAGTCTCCTCCTATTCCACGGAAAGTATTTCTTTTTCATCGTCCGGAGGGTGGGTATCCTGAGCTTTGCTTTGCTTCTTCTTTGGCTTAAACGTCCTCAACACTCAATACCAGTCATACTATAACAAATTAATCACCATTGGCGAACCAAGGGCCTCTTACCCCACCTTTAATCGCTGCA
>CAYUYG010000468.1:0-1647 GCA_964449125.1 uncultured Coxiellaceae bacterium
GCAGGCCCATGCAGAAGTCATTGCACTTGAAAAAGCAGGCGCAGAAGCACGTGATGCAAGTGCTTATGTCACACTTGAACCTTGCTGTCATCATGGACGCACTCCGCCTTGCACCGACGCCTTAATTAAAGCTGGCATCAGCAAAGTGTACGTTGCCGTCAATGACCCCAATCCATTGGTAGCCGGTAAAGGCATTGCTATCTTGCAAGCAGCGGGCATTGAAGTCATTACCAATCTCTCAGTTCAAGCAGCCACTGAATTAAATAAGTTTTTCTTTCATTACATACGCAATAAAAAACCTTTTGTCATCGCTAAATGGGCGATGTCATTGGATGGTAAAACGGTAACGCATCCACACGACTCACCCGATATCTCCGGCAAACGAGCACAGCTTGAAACACATCGCTTGCGACAACAAGTTGATGCCATTCTCGTGGGTGCCAACACCATTATTCGCGATAATCCCGCACTCACCGTTCGCTACACATCAGAAATAATTACTCGCCAACCCGTACGGATTGTATTAACCAGAACAGGTTTACTGCCACCTGATTTACACCTATTTAACCAGCAAGCTAAAACCTTAATTGTGGCAACCCCCGCGATTCCAGCAGACCAGCTGCATTTTTATCGTGAACGACAAATTGACGTATTGATTCTTCCTCCCACCTCACAAGGGACTGTCGCGATTGATGTTTTGCTAACCGAATTGGGCAAGCGTGAGATAAGCAGCGTATTAGTCGAAGGCGGGATGACAGTGCTTGAACAATTTTTTGCCCAACAAAGCATAAACCAAGTACATGTTTATATTGCGCCCGTCATTATCGGCAAGCACGGCACCAAGCAATCTTTATATCAAAGTAAAGTCAACGTCTTGGAGCCGGACATTCATTTCAGCGCATACAGTGAGGAGCCATCATATGTTTAACGGGATAGTCGAAATCGCTGGCACCATTCAGGACATCATTGAAATGAAAGGCTGCAAGACCTTTATTTTATACTCGCCCTTAGATTTCACTGATATTGAAATAGGCCACAGTATTGCCGTCAATGGCGCTTGTCTAACCGTGACGGATTTTTCTGCTCATACATTGCACGTCACTGTCGTTCCTGAAACCCTGCGCTTAACTAATTTAAATACATTGAAAAAAGGTGATCTGGTTAATTTGGAACGAGCAATGCAGGCAAATGCACGCATCGGCGGTCACTATGTACAAGGGCATGTCGATAGCACAGGAAAAATTCTTGAATTAGTCGCGGATAATAGTGATGCGTGGCTAGTCAAAATTAGCCTGGCTTCTACTTTAAAAAAATACGTTGTTAAAAAAGGTTATATCGCCGTGGATGGCATGAGTTTGACCATTGTCGAGGTTCAATCAGATTATTTTATCGTCACCCTAATTCCACACACACAAGCCGTTACCATTGCCAAACAGTATGCTGTCGGTCGTGTTTTAAATATTGAAGTGGACATGATGGGCAAATATATAGAGTCATTATTAGGAGCGTACGCACATGACACAGTTTGATCGCGTTCTTCAAGCCTTACAAACATTGAAACAAGGTGGCATGGTTATTTTGACCGATGATCCAGATCGTGAAAATGAAGGTGATTTAATCATACCTGCAGAAACTATCACACCTGAG
>CAYUYG010000469.1:0-1626 GCA_964449125.1 uncultured Coxiellaceae bacterium
AGTAAAGCAAGAAATTCTTCGGCCAATTCCTTTTTATTTCCAGCACGCTTGATAGCGAGGTTCCAGTTGATAACGGCAAGCTTGTTGGTTTCCATAAATACTCCTTACGTTTTTTCGAACACTGCCGTGTCCTCACTGTGTGAGGTGTCAATGAACATGTTCATTATGCCTGCCTGTTTTAACTGATAGCCGTACTGGTGAACCAATAGACCAGCGTCGCGCGCAAGTGTTGCGGGATTGCACGATACATACACAATGCGTGAGGCGGCGAATTCGTTAAAAAAGGGTAGGATTTCCTGAGCGCCCGCTCTTGGCGGATCTAATAATATTTTATTGTATTGTTGTTTTATCCAGGCAGCGCCGGGTAAGGGCTGCATGAGGTTAGCCATGCCAAATTGAGCATTGGTGATGCCATTATGATGGGCATTTTCCGTAGCACGTTCTACCATTTCCTGACTGCCTTCAATGCCCATGACGAATTTGGCGCGGCGCGCGATCGGCAACGAAAAATTGCCAATACCGCAAAATAAATCCAGTACCGTGTCATGCGATTCAATGGCCAGAAGGTCCATCGCTTGCTTCACCATCAATCGATTCATTTCCAGATTGATTTGAGTGAAATCCAGCGGGTGAAATAAAAATTCGAGTTGGTCATCAGGCAGCGTATAACGGAGACGTTGATGATTATCGGCTGGCCATAATTTTTCAACGGGGGCAGGCGAATTCGGCTGTAAATAAATGTGAAATTGTCTTTGTTGACCGAAAGCACTGAGCTTTGCCTGGTCTGCAGCTGATAAAGGTTCAAGATGCCTGAAAATAAGTGCAATATCTTGATCCCCAATCGCTACTTCAATCTGGGGAATATGACGATATTGTTCGAGTGACAGCACTAATTGACTCAGCTCAGTCAAGCGTTGACCTACTTCAGGATGTAACACCGCACAGCTTTCAAGATCCGCTAGATAGCGGCTGGATTTTTCACGAAAACCAACCAGCAATTTATTTTTCTTGATGACAAATTTGACCCCTAAGCGAGCCTTGCGTCGGTAACCGGTTCCCAAGGCGCTTAAGGGTGGCAAAATGGATTCAGGGACTACCTGGCCGAAGTGTTTCAATTGATTGAGCAGGGTCTGTTCTTTTAGTTGGAGCTGCAAATCCATATTCATATATTGCAGGCTGCAGCCACCGCATAAACCAAAATGCTGACAAGGTGGCGTAGCGCGTTCGGCCGCGCTTTGAATAATCTCAAGCGTCTGAGCCGTATCGTAAGTACTGTGTTTTTGCGTGATTTGATAGGTAACGGTTTCACCCGGCAGCGCACCGCTTATAAAGGTTTTTTTTTGCTGAATAGTCGCAATGCCGCGTCCGTCATGGCTTAAGGCGGTTATTTCTGCTATTCGCTCAATTTTTGTATTAGTATTCATATTGATGCCGCATGCACTTCTCGTGCTTTTTCCCGAGGAAAAAGATGAGAAACTATATAGGTATTAGCGCTGAAATACAAATTTTACGCAGCTTGGCAATGTCCAAAATAGTATCTATACTTAGTATTAAGAGTATTTATGAGTCAGTAAATGAGTGTTTTTGTACGGAGTGTCAAAACCTTACAATGATGAGATTACGGAG
>CAYUYG010000470.1:0-1615 GCA_964449125.1 uncultured Coxiellaceae bacterium
TATGTGCAGCACGTATTGACGGGCAGGTTACTTTGAATTTCATTGTTTTCGCTGTTTCTTTAGTACTAAACGATTATCCTCTTGTACCATATTAAATTGAGATAATACATTCATTCCTAGTAATACTGTATCGTCATCAGAGCCCGGAATAATAACTGCTTTGATGTCTTTGAGCTCAAATTCCCCAAAAGATAATTGCTGCAAACGGGTTAAAGAGCCCGTTATATCGCCATTTGCAGTAGATATGGTTACCGGATAACGTCCAGTGACATGTAATTGGGTTGCGATAGACTGGGGAATAGCGACCAAGGTGGCTCCCGTATCTACTAAAAATTCTACAGGATATTCATTGATTTTACCTTTAATCCGATAATGTCCTTCCCGATCAGCGCTTAATGCAAACTCGCTATGGCTTGCAACATACACTTTACTGTCTGATTTATCGTAATAATAAAAAAATACAAATAAACCAAAAAACAAAATGATCCAGACCAATAAAAACATCACACGTCCGGTTCGATTGTATTGATCGTCGCTCATCAGATTAACTATTGGCAGAAGGTAAAACCATAATACCATCCATTTCAACCTTTGCACCACGAGGCAAGGCTGAAACTCCAATCGCTGCTCGTGCAGGATAAGGTGCAATAAAATAACGCCCCATTGCATCATTTATTAAAGGAAAATGGTTTAAGTCAGTAAGATAAACGTTCAATTTTACGATGTTTGCCAAACTTCCTCCGGAAGCCTCACAGACTGCGGATAAATTTTCCAAAACCTGAGTTATTTGTAATTTAATGTCATCGCTGCATAATTGCATGGTTTCGGGATCAAGAGGAATCTGTCCAGAAAGATAAATAGTGTTACCGCATTTTATAGCCTGACTATAAGTACCAATAGCTTCTGGTGCCAAATTGGAATGAATTGGACGCATTAAATATCCCCTTGTTTTTTTCTATATAAGCGCATGACGACTTTATTCGCTCTTAAACGCCGCATGACACGAGCCAAATGCGTTCGATCAATCACACTGATCGAGAATGTTACTGCATTATGACGACCATCGCGCGGATCGACATTGATGTTACCAATATTTGAATCAGCTTCTGAAATCGCAGTTGCCAAAGCTGCTAATACACCACGTTCATTTGCTACATCCACAGTAATATCAACCCAGTATTCGCCTTGAACCTGCTCATCCCAACGCAAAGCAATAAATTGCTCTGGATGACTACGCGAACTGTTTAGAGAGGCGCAGTCACTGGCATGAACAATAATTCCTCTTCCTTGCTGGAATTTTCCTACAATGTTATCACCTGGTATCGGCTGACAGCATTCGCCAAAATGGACTACCATGCCTTCAGTACCTTTAATAGCCAAAGGATGAGTTTTACTGGCTTTATCCAGTTCATTCATATCCTGAGTGACTACCAGACGTTTGGCAATTACCATGGCCATTTGATTACCAATACCAATAGAATAGAGTAAATCATCGACTGTTTTGTAATGCAAATCACTTAATAAAGCGTGTAAGGTTTCCGGTGGAATCTTGGCGTAATCACTTGATAATTCGGTTAATGATTGTTCTAACAAACGTTTGCCAAGAACAATAGAT
>CAYUYG010000471.1:0-1606 GCA_964449125.1 uncultured Coxiellaceae bacterium
GCCGGTGATGGCCGCGATAGCGGAGACGGTATAAACATAAAAAAGCGAGGAGTGGTTTTCCATTTCCATATTCCTTAAAACAGCTGAGCGGTTGGCAAAGCTTATCTAGAATAGGCGGAGGTTACAATAGAGCAGGTTTCTCCCCAAAGGAGAAAAACCTGCTGCCTGATTAATCAACGTAAGAAGTAACAGGAGCTGCATTCCAAATCGGACATTGTGGACCTGGTATGCGATACGATGTGACAACATTATCCACTAGGCTCGATAATTTAGCCTTTTTGCCACCCACGCCGGTGGTAACACTGCAGACGACATCTTTCTGTGATAGGTAAACTGTGCAACCGGCATTTGGTTCTGGCTCATTCGTATAATCGACATCGCGTGTCGTCATTGAATACACTCTTTTCAATGGCATGATCGAGGTTAATTTTACGCTAAACGGTGTCGCAACGTGATGCTCGCCAAAATTACCAATGCTTACTGCCGTTGCAATTAAATTAGCAACGCCATCCACGACGAGGTCGATTGTCGTATTGTAATTTGGTGGAATCGGCAGTTTTAATACACCAAAGTGAATGTTCTGTTCTACTACTTTTGGAAACTCGGCTTGAAAAGCAGCTGTTTGTGCAGTTGGATTGTTGCGGTGCTCAGATTTAACCGTTTCGAAGGTGAACCAGAGATGATTATAAGCGTTGGTACAGAGCTGGACATCATCGTAGGACAAGTTGCTAGCATAACCGCTTTGGCAGAATCCCATCAATAATGTAAGCGCAAAAATAGAACGTTTCATCCAAAAATCCTTTTTGGTTAACTAAAAAAGAAACAATTATAGAGCGAGTTATTTATAGTTTCAAATACATACAGATGAAAGACGTGAGCCGCTAAGACGGTGTCTGTTTTCTATTAAATAATCTAAATAACTTTAACCATGATTTTCTTTTAAAAAAGATAACCATCAAAACGCTCAGAATAGCGCTGCCCGGCCGCCTAGTTTTAGACTGTGAAGCCCTTTTGGTTTTTTATAGAGACTAATGACAAGCTCGTGTTTCGGGAGTAAAGTGTGCGTGATCCGACCATCAAGGCGGAGACTGTTTAAAGTAGCAACTTACATAGGACTTGATCATGGGACAAGTACCTCATTATCTACTGATTGGCAATGGTCGCGTTTCCCGCCATTTTCAGCATTATTTTTCTTTGTTAGGCTTGTCTTATTCAGTTTGGCACCGCCAGGCTAGCCAAGCAGAACTCACTGAATTATTAAATGCTTGCACACATGTTTTAATCCTTATTCGTGACCAGTCGATTGATGAGTTTGCGCGGACCCACTTACTCAATGTTAAGGCAGTCTGTGTACATTTTTCTGGCAGCGTGGTCAGCGAATACGCCTATGGGGCGCATCCACTGATGACCTTTAATCAGGGGATTTATACCCAAGATCACTATCAGGCTTTCTCGTTTGTCGTGGATCATCATGCCCCTGATTTCGCAGATTTATTGCCTGGTTTGCCGAATCAGCATGTGCGTTTGAATACGGCGTTGAAAGCTAAATATCATGCGCTGTGTGTGCTAAGCGCCAATTTTAGCTGTTTACTCTGGCAAAAATTAT
>CAYUYG010000472.1:0-1603 GCA_964449125.1 uncultured Coxiellaceae bacterium
TACTTCGGTGCGCAAAGGCTTGCTTTCATAACCATGTTGAGAGTAACCAATCCAGGTATCAGGCAATGCCCAGCCTTTTTCAACTGCCATGGTATAAAGTTTGGAACCAGGATAAGCCATCGCACAATAAAAATTCGCAAATTCACAATTTGCATCAAGCGCAAGCTGTAAAGTTTCTTGCATCGACTCGTAAGTATCATCTGGCAACCCAAAAATATAATTACCAATGACATTAATCCCTGCTTCTTGAATTTTTTTCACAACTTGTAAAATTTCGGTTGTGCCAAAACGACCTTTCTCAACACCATCACGCACATGCTTGCTACCTGACTCAATACCTAATGCAAGCCAGCGAAAACCTGCACGATAAAGCTTATCTAAAAATTCATCTTTCACCGTATCAACACGCGCATACGCCCAAATATTAAGTTTATAACCCCGCTCAATAATCAAATCACAAATGCCATGGACGTGATGTTTGTTTAACACAAACATTTCATCAACAAATTTAATGTTTTTAATCCCATATTGATTCACTAAGACATCAATTTCTTTAATCACCGAGGCAGGCGACCACATACGGTAAGAAGACTTACCAAAGGGGGCATTGATACAACAAAAAGTACATTTATAAGGACAGCCTAACGAGGTATGGACGGAGGCATAAGGTTGACGCTCATGGATATGCTCAAAGCAATGCCAGTTATGAGCGCGGTATTTATCCATCGGCAATAAATCCCAAGCGGCGCCTGGCATTTCTTCATCCAGATTCTCCATCAAGGGGCCTGGCGGCGTTGACTGTAGCTCGCCATTGGCTGACTTATACCAAAGGCTGGGGATAGCAGAAAAAACATCACTATTTTGTTTAAGCGCCTGCATCGTTAATAAAATCGTGTCAGGCCCTTCTCGGCTACACACAAAATCAACACGCTCTTCACGCAAGGTTTTTTCAGGCAATGCAGCAGGATGCGTGCCCGTCATTAAAATTTTGTAATCAGGGTGTAAGCGTTTTAAAGCATCACAGGTTTCACTTGCCGCCGTCATATTTTGTGTCGAGGCAGAAGGTTGAAACCCATACACCACCATAACAATCAATACGGGGCAATAATGCTCGCTAATATGGTGCGCAACGCCTTCTGGACTTAAGTTATTCGCGGGTGCATCCACAATCGCAACGGTATAACCCTTGTTACGAATATAGGTTGCAAACAAAGCAGCTAAGGAAGGTGTTTCAATGGCTGAAAAAGTATCTCCAAGCGCTTGATAAACGGCATTACGACAGCCTGGATTTACTAGCAATACATCCACATTTTTATTTTTACTCACCCTTACGCTCCTTATCCATATAAAACGTATTACACCGCAAACGGTACAACAATTTAGTACCTGGCGATTCTAAGGTAGCCACCCAGCGTTAGCAAGGCTATACCAGAAAATGTACAAATGAGTTTTTTATTCTTTTTGAGGATAAAGCACCCAAGAAGTTGTATGATTTTTTATTGTGCGGTGTCATAAAATTCTATTTTTATATTGCCATCATATTGGCACGGTTTTTGATCAACTCAGCAGACAATAAACTAGGAAAACGTAGATATAACTCTCG
>CAYUYG010000473.1:0-1594 GCA_964449125.1 uncultured Coxiellaceae bacterium
AAGTTGCTCGCAGCTTTTATCTCACGCGCCACAAAACATTTGCCCGCAAGCTTCGCGAAATTTTACTCGCTATCAACATCGAACACCGACTGTCTAAAGAAAAAATTCTGGAACTTTATCTCAACAAGGATTTTTTTGGTAACCGTGCTTACGGTGTAGAAGCCGCGGCTCAAGTGTATTACGGCAAACACTTAAACGAATTGAGCATCGATCAATTCGCCATGCTTGCAGGTATTCCCAAAGCACCTTCCACGTTAAATCCCCTGGCCAATCCAGAAGCCGCGCAAAAACGCCGCGACCATGTGCTGTCTCGCATGCATGAACAAGGGTACATCACTGACGATGTCTACAATAACGCGGTTAAAATGCCGTTAAATGCAAGTTACCATGACTTGCCAACTGAAGTGAAAGCACCTTATGTTGCAGAACTCGTACGCGGGCAACTGGAACAAATGTATGGTGACAGCATTTATACCGATGGATTTAAAGTCTATACCACGATCGACAGCAAAGATCAGGCAGCCGCTAACATTTCCGTACGCGATGCACTGATTGATTATGACAAGCGACACGGTTATCGCGGCCCAATGGGTAATCTGGGCAACCCGTCACTGGAAAACATGGAACAATTGCAGCAGGAATTACGTAAAAAACCTGTGATTAATGGCTTAGAACCCGCCGCCGTATTTGAAACAACCAGCCAAACTATTACTGTTCTGCGCACCAACGGCAGCTTAACAATCATTCCATGGTCCGGTCTTTCCTGGGCACGTAAACAAATTAACGCTGATTATCTGGGACCGATGCCACGGCGTACCAGTCAAATTGTTGGCATGGGTGATATCGTTTACATTGCACCGAGTGCACAAGGATTCCAGCTCGCGCAAATGCCAAAAGCAGAAGGTGGTCTGGTTGCGTTGAATCCGCAAAATGGCGCCATTCTTGCGATGACAGGTGGCTTCGATTATCAAACCAGTAAATTCAATCGCATTACCAACGCGCAACGGCAGCCAGGTTCCAGTTTCAAACCGTTTATTTATTCTGCTGCACTCGACAAAAGCTACACACTCTCTACGGTTATCAATGACGCACCCATCGTTATTGAAAATACGTCGGATAACAGCTTATGGCGTCCGCAAAATGATACGCACAAGTTTTATGGCATGACGCGTTTGCGCACAGCCATCATTGAATCACGCAACCTGGTATCCATTCGTTTGCTCGCGCTCATGGGTTTGCCTTACGCCGTGAATTTCGTCAAACGTTTTGGTTTCACCCCCAGTCAGTTACCACCTGGTTTGTCACTCGCGTTAGGAACGGCGATGGTCACACCCTTACAAATGGCACAAGCATATGCAGTATTTGCTAACAGCGGCTTGAAAGTGGTTCCGTATGTCATTGACACCATCCGCAATTCACAGGATGAAGTGATCTATCAGGCTAAACCGCTGGTCGCGTGCACAGAACAATGCGGCAATGACATTGCCATCGCACCGCGTGTATTGTCAGCGCAAAATGCGTTTCTCATCACCTCTGCCCTGCATGACGTTATTCAACGCGGTACAGCGAAGCTTGCTAAATCGCTTGGCCGTCG
>CAYUYG010000474.1:0-1577 GCA_964449125.1 uncultured Coxiellaceae bacterium
GCACTGCGTTTTTCAGCGTCTTTTAAAACTTCATAGGCTTCTTGAACATTCTTAAATTTATCTTCAGCATTCGCTTCTTTGCTAACATCGGGATGATACTTGCGAGCCAATCGCCGATAGGCTTTTTTAATTTCATCTTGCGAGGCTTTTTTATCAACACCGAGAGCGGCGTAATAATCTTTGTATTCCATGGATGTAAAACCTTACACCTAACTGTTTTCTGGCAGGCGAACGGTTAACACGTCACATTTAGCCCCATGCAGAATCGCATTGGCTGTTGAGCCTAACAACAAGGACAAGCCATGACGACCATGACTGCCGCAAATAATTAAATCAGCGCCTGTATCTTCCGCCACTTTAAGAATTTTTGTCTTGGTCGGTCCCACTTCAACGTGTTGATCAGTTTTAGTAACGTTTAATTTTTCGCCCAGTTTTTCGATCGATTGCCTAGCTTCCTGGATCAATTGTCCTTCAATATCTTCAATACCAATATAAGCATAACTATAGCCCGGCAATGGCTCAACGACGTGAATAACGCTTAATTTCGCATTGGTTAATGCACGTACAGCACGTACTTTTTCTACCAAATAAGCGGTATCTTCGGTTAGATCAGCAGCAAATAAAATTTGTTTATACTTATATCCAACCCTTGCTGCTGCCTTAGAAAAAACGATCTGTCCTTTTTTGAGTCCTACCTGGATAATATCCCCGGGTGTAAAATCACCAGCTACTATTTCCTGGGCCAATGGATTTTCCAGGTGTTGCTGAATAGCACGTTTTAAAGGCCGCGCCCCATACACTGGATCATAACCCGCTGCCGCCAAATAATCCAATGCTTCATCGGTGATCTCTAAACCGTATTCACGCTCAGATAAACGCGTACGTAAGCGGTTAATTTGAATGTGTGCGATGTTTTTAATTTGTTTTTCATCCAATGGATGAAAAACCACAATTTCATCAATACGATTAATAAATTCCGGTCGGAAATGTTTGCTGACCACGCCTAACACCGCATTTTTCATTTGGGCATAATCACCTTTCTTGGAAATTTCCTGAATGAGATCGGAACCTAAATTGGAAGTCATCACGATCACAGTATTTCGAAAATCGACAGTGCGTCCCTGACTATCGGTTAAACGTCCGTCATCCAAAATTTGCAGCAGCACATTAAATACGTCAGGATGCGCCTTTTCCATCTCATCAAGTAAAATCACGGAATACGGTTTGCGTCGCACTTGCTCTGTCAAATAACCACCTTCTTCATAACCAACATAACCAGGTGGAGCACCGATAAGGCGTGCAACGGAATGCTTTTCCATAAATTCGGACATATCCAAGCGAATGAGTGCTTCTTCCGTGTCAAATAAAAACGATGCTAATGCTTTACATAATTCTGTTTTGCCCACGCCGGTCGGCCCCAAAAACAAGAATGAACCGATTGGTCGGTTTGGATCAGCAAGCCCTGCTCGTGATCGACGTATCGCATTACAAACGGCAGTAACTGCTTGGCTTTGACCAATAATGCGTTTATGTAGTGCATCTTCCATGTGCAGTAATTTTTCTTTTTCACTTTCCAG
>CAYUYG010000475.1:0-1576 GCA_964449125.1 uncultured Coxiellaceae bacterium
AGAAATTCGATATCCTGAATAATCTTAAAACCGTTCTCGGGATGGTTTTTAATTTCGTCAAACTCTTCCACCGTAAGCTTGTCCGGCTTGTTCAGTATGCTTTCAGAAATGCCTATTTTGCCTATATCATGTAAAATAGCCGCCATCCTGACATTTTCCAGCTTCTTCTGTGGCAGCTTTACACGTTTCCCCAATTCAACAGCATACTCGCTGACTCTCATGGAATGTCCCTGGGTATAGGGGTCCTTGACTTCTATTGCTTGAGACAGAGCCTTCACTGTATCAATATATACACGGCGCATGTCCACATAAAGCTTATATGAATAACGGGCTAAAAACAGAGGTCCTAAAAATAAAAAGATACCCACCGGAACAATGATCATAGCTTCCAGCAAGGAACGTATCACTTCGTGAATTGCGCTGTTAACATATTTAGAAGAATCGTAAACAATTTTTCCACTCAAGCCTTGCGGTAATTGTTCTTCAATATAAGGAAATATTTTTCGAATCTCGCCAATGACAGTCAATAAATTCGCAGAAGGCGCTAATTTAATGCCCACATAAACTGCCTCATCACCATCATAACGCACTTTACTATCATAATTATCTGCGCCTAGTTCTACTTGCGCGACATCTTTTAAACGTACGATTGCACCATTTTGAGATTTTAAAATTAAATTACGAAACCCTTTTTCATCATATAAATTCGTGGTAGTAGCAATATTCACCGTAGTGGTTTGGCCATCCGTGCGGCCTGCTGCGGTAATAAAATCATTGGCAGCTAAACCCGCTGCTACTTGTGCTGGGGTAATTCCAAACCCTGCTAATTTTTCTGGATCTAACCAAGCGCGCATTGCAAATTGTCGCTTACCTAGAATTTCAGCTATTTGCACACCATTCACTGCCTGCAATTTAGGCTGTACTAAACGAATGATATAATCCGTGACTTTATTGCTGGATAATATTTTGCTGTAAAATCCCAAATACATGGAATCAATGGTTTCGCCAATTGCAACTGTGATCACGGGCTGTTGCGACTCTTTTGGCAATTGATTTAATACTGCATTTACTTTGGTATTAATCTCTGTCAAAGCTGCATTGCTGGGATAATTCAATCGTAAAAAAGCTTGTATTGTGCTGGTATTTTGCGTACTGACAGAAGTTAAATAATCGATACCATTGGCTTGCGCTACGGAGTTTTCAATAGGCGTGGAAATAAATCCTGCGATAATTGCTGGATCTGCACCAGTATAAACAGTAGTAACAGTGATAACAGCGTTTTCAGTGTAAGGATATTGACGAATGGGTAAAGAACCAATGGAACGCAAACCCAGCACAAGAATTAATAAGCTTATGACTGTGGCTAGAACTGGGCGCTTAATAAAAATATCCGTGAACATTATTCGCTCACTAATTTAGGATCAGCCGAATCATCCGGCTCAATCTTATTGTTGATGACAATTTGACTGCCATTCTTAAGTTTAATTTGACCACCCGTGACCACCATTTGTCCTTCTTTTAAACCACTTAAGACAGCCACTTGATCGCCTCGAACTTCACCCGTATTTACAAAGGA
>CAYUYG010000476.1:0-1569 GCA_964449125.1 uncultured Coxiellaceae bacterium
AATTGCGATTCTTATATCAATATCATTGAATTATTTAAATCAGTACACCAAACGCGTTTATTACCGCCTGAAGTATGGGCAGTGGGCTCGGAAATAGAATGTCACCCTTGTTTTGGTATCAAAAGTATTCAAATTTACGCACGTTCCAAACGTAATTATGCGCGCGTTGCGCGTAATTATTTTCGTGATCCATCGATTCAATATCGACATATGGTGCATTCCGCTTTTACCTCGCCTATGGGTCCGGGTTTAATGTCCGCTAAATTTGCTGCAAAAATTACCTTATTCATGCTTAAAAGAGGTTTTCGGTACATACCTGTTTCCTATATGGGTTTTGCATACTTAAATTATTTTCGTTTTGTGTTTAATATCTAGTTTACTAGCGCCAGGCATTTTGCTTAAGATAAGCATCTGAAAGGATTATCTATATTGAAGGAACTAATAATGAAAAAGAATTTTTTCGCCTTAAGTTTTTTTATTGCCAGTATGCTGGTGTCATTCAATGCCTACAGCTTGCCTGATTTTATTATAAACCTTGTTGCTCCTAAATCTTATGCTAATTGTCCGTTTGCCGATCCCGTTAATAAGCCGACTTTTTGTGCTTCATTTAAATCGGTTGCAATATGTCATTGTTCAGAGAAATTACCTTCCGCTTTCTGCCAAGACATGGGTGCCATTTATAAACGAATGACAGATGTGTTTGGATCGCAACAAAAAGCGTGCGAATATCAGCAAAACAAACCAGGTGGTGTGCCAGTACAAGAATGCATGGATGACTGGAATTGCTATCGTTTGGGTGGTAAAGCGTCAAACGGTGCTATATGCAGTAATACTGGAAATGCCTGCGTTTAGATAGGGCTAAATAACGAATAAAATATGTCTTATAAAATTTGCTTAGCGGCGGTAGTTGGTTGCTTTGGTTTTACGCAAGTTAGTTACGCAACTGAAACAATCGATAATAAATTTTCTCATCCATTCTATTTCGGTATAACCGGTGGTTACGGTTCAACGACATGGAATGGATTGGTGCCGCCTGAAAATCAACAAAATGATGCCATTTTGTTGTCTACACCTAATGATGTGAGAGAGGGTGGAGGGATTTGGGGGTTTTATGCTGGGTATGAATTTATTCCTACCTTTGCACTTGAGGCTTACTACACTCATTTCTCTGATGCCACCGTTTATTTTGATCCCGATAGCTTGGTTTCATTTAATAATGATGGCTTAACTCAAATAACCACCAAAACTGAAAGCCTTGGTTTGATGGCTAAGTTTATGGTGATGATACCCCATACGACTGTCCATGCTTACTCCAGTGCTGGAGCGGCTGAAGTCCATAGACAAGATATGTTAAATGATTGTTGGCAGCTTAGCCCGACATTCGGCATCGGTTTTAATTACAATTTTACCGATCGAGTGATGGCGGAAATCGGTGCAAATTATACAGGCGGATATGGCGAATCTGAACTCGATCCGTCTCAAGATTACGTACCCTTTTTATACTCTGTTTTTTTACGCTTGGACTATCGCTTTGGCTAATTAAATGCCAGTCTTTTTCCAATGAGGAAT
>CAYUYG010000477.1:0-1562 GCA_964449125.1 uncultured Coxiellaceae bacterium
CCCCAGCTCTCCGCATGTCATCAAAGGCTTTGGCACTGTCACCCTGATGTAATTCCACCCCGCGGCAAGCTTCTTCAATCACATACGTCGGGAAACCGAGTTGGACGGCATCGAGAGCAGAATATTTAACACAATAATCCGTTGCCAATCCCATAATATAAACCGCTTCAACCTGCTGCTCGTGCAAGTAATCACCTAGACCCGTAGAACGCAAATGAGCATTATCAAAAAATGCACTATAACTATCGATTTTTTTATCAATGCCTTTCTGCATCCTGTTAGTGATCGCTTGTGTATTGAGATCAGGATGAAACTCAGCCCCCTTACTATTTTGTACGCAATGAACTGGCCATAAAATTTGCGTCATCTCATCGACCATTATTTGATCGCCAACACGATGGCCAGGATGGTTAGCTGCAAAGCTCATGTGATCATGCGGATGCCAATCTTGGGTGGCGACCACCACCTCGAAATACGCCTGCAGCTTATTGGCGAGAGGAATAACGGCTTCGCCTTCCGGAACAGCCAAGGAACCGCCCGTACAAAAATCATTCTGTAAATCGACCATTATTAAGGCTTTTTTGGTATTCATGTTCCACCTGCATTGTTTGCTCAAAAATATAGCGACTTTAAACGAATAGCAACCCTCGGTAGCGATATTTCCCGTTTTTTATTATCATGGAGCCTTCCAAGCGTTATATAAAATAGGTTTGTTTTATGCCGCTATATGATCTTTCTGCAACGGGTTTATTAAAAATAAGCGGCTCGGATGCCAAAAAATTATTGCAGGGCCAATTGACTTGTAATGTAGATGAAGTGAGCCCCACCCAAGGTGCGATGGGCGCACATTGCAACCCACAAGGCAGGGTCATTAGCCTGTTTTATTTATTGATGCTCGATAATATTTATTATCTCATTCTACCGCGCAGCATGCTGGATCTCGCCGCGTCAGCCTTAAAAAAATACGCCGTGTTTTACAAAGTGGTTATACAACAGGCAAATCATGAACAATTACTTGGCGTGCAAGATCTAACACTACCCGCCAATATAAATAATATTGCTACGATGAATTTTACTGACGGTCGATCTATATTGCTAGGTCTACCCGAGACGCTGCATCTCCTCCAGCAAACCTTTGCTGATGAGCGTGTATTAACCAGTGAAGACTGGCACGCCCGCAATATTGAAGAAATGATTCCAACCATTTATCCCGAAACCAGCGCGACATTTTTACCGCATGAAATTAATTTGCCTGCACTGAAAGCCGTTCACTTTGAAAAAGGCTGTTACACTGGCCAGGAAATTATTGCGCGCATGCATTACCGCGGTAAATTAAAAACGCATTTATTTAAGGCCATGCTGAGCCAAGACACCCCTCCTCTTCCAGGAAACCCTATTTATTGCAAACAAGCCAACCAGTTACGCACAGTAGGGACTGTCGTGGATAGCTGTCAGAAAGAGTATAATAAACATCAGGTATTACTCATTGCTGATGATACGAACGCTCACAATAACCATTTATTTTTACATGAAAATAATCAGTTTTTTATGTTTTAGTACGA
>CAYUYG010000478.1:0-1560 GCA_964449125.1 uncultured Coxiellaceae bacterium
TAAAACATCTTCCGTACCGGCGGGATTACAAATTAACGCGCTTAATATCGTTTCCCCTTTAGTGAACATTCCAGCGGTCGGGACGTGGCAACTGCTTAATGATAAGCAACAAACGACATTGTATGGTCAATTGATGAGTACCGACTTAGTGACTGCGTTAAAAAATTGGCAAATTACTCAAGTTTTAGTCGGTGGCAAAGGTATTGCGAATTTTTCATTAGCATGGCCTGGCTCGCCGCAACAGTTTGCTGCTGCTAATTTAAGTGGCGATATTAAATTTGATTTTCGTAGTGGACGCGTCACGAATTTAAGTAAAAATGCAGAATCTGAATTAGGATTTGGCAAAATATTAAATTTATTTAGCTTGCAGTCGATTCCATTATTGCCGTTGAATTTAGTGCATATAACACAAAAAGGTTTTGCATTTAGCGCATTTAATGGTGATTTTCAATTAAATCAAGGCAACGGTTCGACTGAAAATACAGCGTTGGTGGGACCGGTGGCGTGGGTACAAGTGAGTGGGCGCGTTGGTTTTGCCAGCAAAAATTACGATTTAGATTTAGAAGTGACGCCCAATATGACATCGAGCTTACCTTTGATTGTGGGTTTGGCTGGCGGTCCTTTAGCAGGTGCAATTACTTGGGTTGCTGATAAAATATTAGCGCATCAACTAGGGAAGGCAGCAAAAGTGAATTATCGAATTACTGGCTCGTGGGATAAACCGAGTATTATGAAATTACCAGCACCTGCAGAAACAACAACATTAAGTAACAAACTATGACTAACTTGATTCAAACAGCTACGGAATCTCTATTAACCTCTGTGAATTTAAACACACATGATTTAGAAAATGCAGTGAATCAAGCGATGGGGAAATCCATCGATTACGCAGATATTTATTTACAAAGTTGCCAAGAAGAAAATTGGTCGTTAGAAGATGGCATTGTCAAAGATGCTTACTTTAGCATTAATCGTGGTTTTGGTTTGCGAGTGGTCAGCGGTGAAAAAACTGGTTTCGCTTATGCCGATGACATTAATCAACACGCTTTACTGCAAGCAGCGCGTTCGGCAAAAAGTATTGCGCATCAAAGTGGTGTTGATCATATTGCGCTTATTAAAAATGCAGCGCCTGCGCCGTTATATCCTGCATTAAATCCACTCAATACATTAAAAGAAAACGAAAAAGTAGATCTGTTGCGGCGTCTTGATCGTTATGTGCGTGATAAAGATCCGCGAGTAATCCAAGTGATGGTGAGTTTGTCGGGACAATATGAAGTTGTGTTAATTATTAACAACGAAGGGATGGTGGCGGCGGATGTGCGCCCATTGGTGTATTTATCATTGCGCGTTATCGTTGAAGAAAATGGACGTCGTGAATATGGTACCGCTGGTGGTGGTGCGCGCTGTGGTTATGAAATGTTTCAATCGACAGCTACTACTTATGCCGATAAGGCGGTGCGTCAAGCGTTGTTAAATTTGACAGCGAAACCAGCGCCGGCAGGTACTATGCCCGTGGTGTTGGGGCCGGGATGGCCGGGAATTTTGTTGCACGAAGCGATT
>CAYUYG010000479.1:0-1557 GCA_964449125.1 uncultured Coxiellaceae bacterium
ATAATATTGCGAAGGTCATTGGTGCTGATTTGCAAAACAGTGGCCGATTTAAATTATTGCCTGTTTCTTTGATGAAGCAGTTTCCTGCTGATAAACAGCAGGTAGACTTTGCGCAGTGGAAAGAATTTGGTGTGGATAATATTGTTGTGGGCAAGGTGACGCCTGTGGCAGGGGGCAAAATTCAAATTGAATTTAGCTTGCTAGATATATTTAAAGGGCAAGATAACAAGCAAAATCCGGTGGTAGAAACAAAAACATGGACGGTGGATGCTAAAAATTTACGGCGAGGAGCGCATCACATCAGTGACTTAGTATATGAAGCACTGATTGGGCAAAAAGGGATTTTTTCTACGCGAGTTGCCTATATCATGGTGCAGCCACGGGGTGAAAATCGTAATTATCGTTTAGAGGTAGCGGATGTAGATGGATATAATCCGCGCGCTATTTTAATTTCCCCAGAACCGATCATGTCACCTGCTTGGTCAAGAGATGGTCGTCAAATTGCGTTTGTTTCTTTTGAAAATAAGCGATCAGAAATTTATATTACGGATGTGATAACGGGGCAACGTAGAAAGATCAGCCACTTTTCAGGGATTAACGGTGCGCCGGCTTGGTCTCCTGATGATAAAAAATTGGCAATGGTGTTGTCCAAAGGAGGAACGCCAAAAATTTATACGCTTGATTTGGCAACAAAACAATTAACGCAAATTACCACGGGTTCGAGTATTGACACCGAGCCTAACTGGGCACCTGATGGAAAATCATTATTATTTACCTCTGACCGCTCAGGGGGACCGCAGTTATATCAAGTCTTTTTAAATGATGGTCGTGTGCAGCGCTTAACATTCTCTGGGTCTTACAATGCGCGGGGTTCTTTTACGCCTGATGGCAAAAAAGTGGTGATGTTGCATCGTGCAGATCAGGGTTACACCGTGGCGGCGCAAGATCTATCATCGGGTGCGATGCAACTATTAACGCGTTCTGGTCGTGATGAATCACCCAGTGTTGCGCCGAATGGCAGCTTGGTATTGTATGGCAATGAATATGGTGTGCTAGGCATTGTTTCAACAGATGGTCGTGTGCAGCTACGTTTGCCTGCCCGTGAGGGTGAAGTACAGTCGCCTGCCTGGTCGGGATTTATATCTTAGTAAAAATAGAAAAGGAGAAGTTACAATGAGAAAGCAAGCCGTTTTTTTAATGTTGGCCTGTGTGATGGGTGGCTTGACCGCCTGCACAACCGTCAATGATCCTGGCACAAAAGGTGCGGTAGTCACTGAGGGTCAGCAAAATGTGCAAACATCGGGTTTAGGTGCGGATGATGATTTTGGTGCGAACAGTGGTAGGAAGGTTTGTACCATGAAAGTAGAAAATCAAACGTATTATTTTGACTATGATAGTAATACCGTTCACCCAGAAGATCGTGCTTCAGTGGATGTGCAAGGACATTATCTTGCGGCGCACGCTAACGCGCGTGTGCGAGTGGAAGGGCATACCGACCCTCGGGGTAGCCGTGAATACAATGTGGCATTAGGTGAGCATCGTTCAGCAGCAGTTGTA
>CAYUYG010000480.1:0-1556 GCA_964449125.1 uncultured Coxiellaceae bacterium
CGCCGAACGCAAATTATTTAAACTGTCCCCCAAGTTACTACCTAAACTGAGTATTAGCATATTTTTTGTCTTAAAGGACTTGCCTTTTCTACGTTAAAGGTTTATAGGTTTATCTTAATTAGGTATATAATAAATTATTACTTTCCCAAGAGGTCAAGCATAGCTATGGATTTCGAACAACAACAATCCCGTTTACGAGAGCTTATTGCACACGGTAAAAAGCAAGGATTTGTCACTTATGCTGAAATCAATGACCATCTTTTAGAAGATATTATCTCTGAAGCCGAGCAAGAGCAACTGCAGCTAGATGAAATTATCTTGATGCTCAATGATATCGGCATACCTGTTTATGAAGTTCCACCCGACATGGAAACTTTACTGTCTTCAAGTATAGCCAACAACTCATCGGAAGAAGAAACCAGCTCAGAAAACACCAACATTTTAGGTAATATCTCCTCTGAATTAGGCCGAACAACTGACCCGGTGCGCATGTACATGCGTGAAATGGGCACTGTAGAACTGCTCACACGCGAGGGCAAATTAAAATGGCCAAACGTATTTAAGAAGGTTTACAAGCGATACTCACTGCATTCACTCATTATCCAGAAAATGTTTTCGATATACTGAGCGATTACGCGCGTTATGAACAACAAGAAATCCGTTTAAATGATATTATTAGTGGGTTTCTTGATTTAGAAGAACTATCCATCCCACTTGAATTACCACCAGGAAAAAATCTTTCGCCTGATGCTGAAACCGACGATGAAGGTTTTAATGAAGATAAGAATATCGATGATAAAGAGGCTGATGATGATGATAGCGATGACAAATCTAAAGCCAGCGCAAGTGATGATGATGAAGGATTTGGTGAACTGGATGGCGGACCCGATCCAGAATTGGCCCATTCGCGTTTTGCTGAACTAAAAACACTTTTTGAAACTTATATTACCGTGCAAAAAAAACACGGTCGTCACGACAAAAAAACCTTAAAACAAGCCGCTCTATTAGCCGATGCTTTCACTAAATTTAAATTAATTCCACGCCAACTTGATAAATTGACGCGTAAAATGCGCGATCTATTAGATAAAGTTCGCATTCAAGAACGTGCCATCATGCGTTTATGTATTAATGAAGCCAAGATGCCACGACAACTTTTTATTAGTACTTTCCCTAAAAACGAAACTAATGAAAACTTTCTCAAAAAACACATCAATGCTAAAAAAGCTTATTCGCAAGCCTTAAAAGCTTTACAGGTTCCTGTTACGGCTGCACAAAATAAGTTACATGAATTAGAAAAAACCATTGGCATGACGATAACTGAAATTAAGGAAATCAATCGCCAAATGTCAGCGGGAGAAGCCAAAGCCCGACGTGCAAAAAAAGAAATGGTCGAAGCCAATCTGCGGTTGGTTATCTCTATCGCAAAAAAATACACCAACCGTGGTTTACAATTTCTCGATTTAATACAAGAAGGTAATATTGGTTTAATGAAGGCGGTCGACAAATTTGAATATCGCCGCGGCTATAAATTTTCAACGTATGCAACTTGGTGGATA
>CAYUYG010000481.1:0-1541 GCA_964449125.1 uncultured Coxiellaceae bacterium
TATCGCCATGATTTATGCAATTTTAATGATGATATTCAAGGCACCGGCGCTGTAACTCTGGCAGCACTTCTTTCTGCGGTTCAGCATTTGAAGTCAACATTAAATGAACAGCGTATTGTAATTTTTGGTGGTGGTACCGCTGGCATCGGAATCGCCGACCAAATTTGCGAAGCCATGGTGCGTATGGGCTTAAATCAAGTCGAAGCACAATCACGGTTTTGGATTATCGACAAACAGGGCTTATTAACGCAACACACTCCCCAACTCACTCTGGGACAAATGCCCTATGCTCGCACAGTTCCAGACACACAAGCGAATTTATTGGAAGTTATCAAAGATGTGAAGCCCACTATTCTCATTGGCGCTTCCGCAGTTGCCGGTGCTTTTTCTCAAGAAATTGTGGAAGAAATGGTAAAGCATGTCAGTAATCCCATTATTTTCTCTTTATCTAATCCCACGGAAAGAGCTGAAGCGATTCCAAGTAATCTACTCAAATGGACCAAAGGCAAAGCCCTTATTGCCACAGGCAGTCCATTTGAAGCGGTGGATTTTAATGGTCACAAGCGACGAATTGCACAATGTAACAATGCGCTGATATTCCCTGGACTCGGCTTGGGTGTGATCAGCGTTAAAGCCAAAGAAGTCACAGATAATATGTTATGGGTCGCAGCAATGGCTCTGGCTAAATTTTCTCCCATTTATAAAGATCCACTGGCTCCTCTTTTGCCAGCAATTGAAGATGCGCAAATTCTCGCCAAAACCATCGCCCTTGCTGTTGCTCAACAAGCCATTGAAGATGGCGTCGCCACGATTGATGGAACAGAAACTTTAGAAAATTTGATTGAAAAAAATCTCTGGAAACCTGTTTACCTGCCTTTTCGAAAAATTTGATTTACATTACTACTTTCTGTATTCCGCTAAGCTTCATACAGGCTACATCCCGCACGTCACCCTCCGCGAAGGCGGATGGGCGGAGGACCCAGCGCTTAAGCCCTAGCCCGTAGCAATACGGATAAACTTGTATAAAAACTCAAGCAAGGTTAGGATAATCCAAATAAATTTTAGAGAAATACTTTAAGGAAAAATAGCATGGTAGCTGATTTCTCGATTTTCCTCATCGCCGCTATTGGCGCGCTAGGTGGTTTGCTTTTTGGTTATGACACCGGGGTTATTTCCGGAGCTTTGTTATTCATCAATAAAAGTTTTCATCCCTCTATTTTAATGCAAGAAATGATTGTGAGCAGCGTCGTGCTAGGTGCACTCTTCGGAGCAATTATGAGTGGCCGTTTGGCAGATCAATATGGTCGTCGCAAAATGCTCATGTTTTCGGCCATTGCTTTTATCATTGGCACATTAATTGCTACTTCCGCTATCAATATAGATGGCTTAATTCTGGGACGTTTTGTGGTTGGTCTTGCCATTGGTGTTTCATCCTACACTACTCCATTATTTACATCAGAACTGGCGCCCAGAGAATTTCGTGGTTCTCTGGTATTACTAAATGCAATCACCATTACGGGTGGAGAAGCGCTCGCATTTTG
>CAYUYG010000482.1:0-1533 GCA_964449125.1 uncultured Coxiellaceae bacterium
GACCGAATAAAGAGATTTGGTAAGTTTTACTGTTTTGCTGCCAATTTAAATTGGCAGACAAGCTATCTGACTTTGCCGAGTCATTGCGAATCGCAATCATCCCCCTTAGATCCCAAGTTTGTATACCCGATAAAGCTTGGATACGCGCACCGACAGGTTCAGTTTGATTTTGGGGGGCAGTTGATTTTGGAGAAAAGGTCGAGCAGCTCGTAAGAGCAATGAACGAAATCCCTGTTCAAAAATATTTTAATATCCGCATGGAAAAAATTATAGCGAGAAGTGGTGGAAAGTACAACCTTCGTTAAATTTAAAACTAAATCATGTATTGCCCTGAAAAGCATGCACTCCCTTACGGTCGTGCCTCTTTGGATCGTTCCCGGGAGTGATCCAAAGAGGCATGACCGTGCATGATTTTAAAATCAAAATCATAGACTCACTTATACGTGACTCTTTGGATGATCCTTCAATTACTTGGAAGAATTATCGTCGTCAGTTTTTTTCTTCACAGCGGATAACTTTCCGTTCAATGCCATTTTGGCAGGTGGCGGCGGAGGTGTTGCATTGCTGTGCGGTGCAGGCGGCGGTGGTGGCGTGACATTGCCGTGAATTTGTGATGCATTCGCACTAGGTCCTGGAGGTGGAACTGGCGGTGTTGCATTGCCGTGTCCGCTGGGCACTGGGGGTGGAACAGGCGGCGTAACATTGCCATGTGGTATAGGTGCAGGGGGTGTTACGTTGCCGCCGCCATTATAAGGAGCAGGTGCAGGCGTTATATGAGCAGGCCCGCCAGCAGGAACACCGGTATCATAATAGCCGGTTGAACCATTCGGATAAGATCCATTGTCGGGAAGATAAGTAATGGGTCCGCAAGCTACAAGCGATGCAGCCAAAGCAGAAATAGCTAGGGTTGAAAGTAAGCGCATATGTTTACCTTTTTAAAAAAATTAATTAATAGGGGTGATGTTAACTTGCCAAGTTCCAGAGTCTGCATAAGCGGTCACCATGGAAGGAACCGGAACGGCTTGATTAAAAAATTCTTGATGACTGACGGCGTCATATAAGCAAACAGGATCAGTAGAAGGCAGCGGATTATCTAATTTAGCACCCGATGCTGATCTATAAAGAATTTGCCCAGGCTCTTGACCATTTCCGTCAAAAGGCGTGTCGCAGCCAGAATTGACAGAATAGTAAGCAATCAATGATTTGGTAATATCGAAATTAATGACTGTTACGGCGTATTCGCTACCCGCTGCTAATTTTTGGTTAAGCGCTTCTTGAAGTGAAAGAGGACGAGAAAAACCATGTCGAGTAACTGCAGCAAACGTATTCGTAAAAATGAAGGCACTTAATAAAACGAGAAGTAATTTTTTCATGGATAACCCTTTTAAAAATTCTCAAAAGATCATCCCTGAGACTTATTCCTGGGCTACTAATTTATCTTTTTCCGTACATGAATTACAATAGGATCGTTAAAATATAAATTGATTAATATATGACCATCATTGTGTGTGGGCTGAGTCACAAGACAGCGCC
>CAYUYG010000483.1:0-1530 GCA_964449125.1 uncultured Coxiellaceae bacterium
CTATCATGTGGAAAACCGATCATTCTTTATTACGACTTAAGATGCAAGAAGAACAGGCATTATTGGGGGGGGAATTAAGCGGTCATATCTTTTTTCAAGACCGATGGTATGGTTTTGATGATGGCCTTTACGCAGGCGCGCGTCTGCTCGAATTATTAAGCCAGCAATCACAAGCGCTCAGCGCTATCATGGATAGTTTACCGCTCAGTGTGGTGACCGCGGAGATCAAAATACCGATTGCTGAAGCCGACAAAGCAAAAACGATGACTGAGGTCATACAGGCAGCAAAACATTTACCGGGACAGGTAAACCTAATTGATGGCGTACGTATTGATTATGCGGATGGTTTTGGTTTAATTCGCGCTTCACAAACGACAGACCATTTAACACTGCGCTTTGAGGCAAACAGTGCCGAACGTCTAGCAGAAATTCAACAAAGCATACTTCGATTGTTGGAGGGTAAACTTAAGATCGATGATATTAAGCTGCGGAGCCTAATGACGAACCCACCGAGTAAATACCCAAAATCATAAAAATAGCAAGCGCCGCACCTGCAAATAACATGATGCCACCTAGAATTTTACCCAAACGGCGTATCGTTTCTGTTGCTTGTGTACTCGCTTGCTGTCCCAAACGGATGAGCGCATGCTCAAAGCCTTTGGCCTCAGCAATAGCTTTAAGCCGTTGAATATTGGCATAGCTAATAAGGCCAGTATCTAATATATCACCAATATTGGTGCTACCCTTGCCTAAGCGAATTTCCATCATTTTCAAATGCCATGCCAGATAAGGCGTCGCTTGATGCTCCATAATTCTTAATGCTTTTTTGAAAACTACACCGTTGGCAATCAGTAGACCTAAGGTTTCCATAAATCGTGCCGATTCAATTTGGCGATAAGTCGATAGTCCGTAAATACCATCAACAACAGTACGCCACTTTCCTACCAGGTTTTTCAGCATCATAGAAACACCGATGATACCGCCAATAATCACGACAAAAACTAGCCACCACCATAGTTTGAGAAAATTAGCAAACGCTACCAAAGATTTACCAATATCTGGCCATTCTTCAATCGGTTTAATCGAGGCAAATTGTGGAAATATCGAATTATCTAAATAAATAATAACACAACAACCTGCTACAATAACGACAAGTGGATATAATGTAGAGGTGATCAGTGAATTAATATTCCCAGCTTTAGAGCTGAGTGCATTAGCTGCCGCACGTATGTTTTCCGCTAGGGTTCCGCCTTGCTCACCTGCTCGAACTAATTCAACTGTTGAGGCATTAAACCAACCTATCATACCATCAGCAATACTTCGACCTTCACTTAACCTTGCCGCTAAACTTAAAGCCACTTTCTTTTTTGCACCCTCTTCAACGCGCGCTATCACGTCGATAGCACGGCTCGCAGGTACACCATCATTAACAAGCGTTGCCAAATCTTCTAAAAATGCTTGCTGTTGTGTGCTCGAAAAGGATATTTTTTCCAGCCACTCGTTAATGCTAAACGTTTTTTTAGCACCCGG
>CAYUYG010000484.1:0-1522 GCA_964449125.1 uncultured Coxiellaceae bacterium
TGGGTGGTAGTGTGTCATCCATTAATGGTGGTGCAGGCAATAATACATTAGCCGCACAAAATGGTATCAGCAATACTTGGAACATCGGTGGCAGTGACAATGGTAGCCTCACCAATGTTTTAAACTTCAGTAGTATACAAAATCTTAATGGTGGTGACAGCGGCAATAACTTTATCTTCGCTGATAATGCCGCTATCAGTGGCATGATTAACGGCGGTGCATTAAGCAGCACCAATACCTTGAACTACGTTGCCTACACCACTGACGTGAATGTTCTGCTCTCTGCGACTAACGATGGCAGCACAGACAACCAAGGCAGCATCATTACGAATTTTGTTAATATCAATAACCTCATTGGCAATGCAAGCCATACTAATGTCATCACGATGCCAAATAAAACCAATGTACTTACACTGACGGGTCCACTTGAAGGTTATATCAATGATCCAATCTTCTTTAACGGTTTTCAAAGTTTTGTTGGTCAAAGCGGTCTAGATAATGTGCAGTTCACAGTACCAGCCACTATCAATGGCAATACCGTTATCATCAATGGCGTCTCTATGTTCTTCACCAATTTTGCATTCAATAATCCACCACCGCCACCTCCTCCTACGCCTTCTACTCCAACCGATGTGGCCCAAGTTATCCAGCAGCAACCGGCAAACCCGCCATTAATTGGAGGAATAACCCTTGACCCAGGTGTGACGCAAAATATCGATGACATGATTAATCAAATCAGTCAGGAATATGCTATCCGCTTGAGTGAAATCAAAATTAATCCTTATTGCTATACGGCCAATAATTAACCACCCGAAGCTTTCTGTCCCAAAGCGTAGTAAAATAGAGTAATAAAGCAAGGATGACTATGAACAAACGCATTCCTATTTTTCTCGGTCTTATAATGATCTGCCTTGCAGCCTGGGTTTTAATTACCCCTACCCGTTTTGTACGTGCCTTTACTGAACGCTTGGATAATCTCGGCTATGATTTGCAATTACGTACCCGTGTTCTTACTCAGCAAGCAAAACCCAGCAGCCCTGTCGCCATCATTGATATCGATGATAAAAGCTTAAGTGTGGAAGGAAGATGGCCCTGGCCTAGAAGCAAACTAGCAAAACTACTTTCGTCATTACAAAATCAGGGGGCGGCCGTTATCGCCTTTGATATTTTTTTCTCAGAAAGTGAAAAAAATATTGCAGAATTGTTATTAGAAAAATTAGACAAAAAACATAAACTCAGCAACATTGTACAAGACCTGATAAAACAAAACCTGGCCTTATTTAATGAAGATACTGTTTTTGCTGAGGCTTTAAAACAAAGCCAAAGTGTCTTGGCACTAGGTTTTTTACCTACGACGCAAACCCAAAATACGTTGCCTAAACCCATCATAGAATTAACTCCGCAAGAACAACAAGATTTAAGCATCATTAAATCAACGGGTTTTATAAGCAATATTCCTGTCTTACAAACAGCCGCCAAGGGCAGTGGCTTTATTAATATTTTTCCTGATAGTGATGGCATC
>CAYUYG010000485.1:0-1517 GCA_964449125.1 uncultured Coxiellaceae bacterium
TTGCATTTTTTTGTTCTTAAACAACTGATCCACGTAGTCGAAGAACTCATTTTTCGTGTACCACTCGTGCGTCCGATATACTCGGGAATAAAGCAGCTTGTTTCAGCATTCAATCTTAAAGAAGATGGGCTGGCGATCAAACGAGTGGTGTTAGTAGAATTTCCTCGTGCAGGCATTTATAGCGTTGGATTTTTGACAGGTGAATTGCCCATTCAATTATCCCCCAACAAACAGCAACAATATTTTAATGTCTTTATCCCTACCACCCCTAACCCAACAACTGGATATTATATCATGGTGCCCGCAAATCAGTTGATTGAGGTTGATTTAACCCGCCAAGAGGGGATGTCCTTGATCATATCAGGGGGGATTATTTTGCCGGAGCGATTTACCACCAAGCTGTAAAGCATCTCAGGGACGCGTATTTCGATAAGTCATGTAAAAAATGCAATTGGATTGCATTTTTTACATTTTCAGCTTGTCACGAAGATGTATGGCTAAAATAGCGCGCATAAAAGAGATCGAGAATTCCTTCGGAAGCACCATTTTTTAAAGCAAAGTCAATTGCATATAATTGATTGTGTGCATCCTTAAGATCGTGGGCATTATGCAATTTCCAGTCACGTTGAATAAACGTGAATGGAAGACGGTTACTCATCTTTTTGGCTTCATTAAACTGCTTTGCTTGCGTTAATGATACATAATGATACGCACGCCAGATGATATCGGACCAATAGGAAACCCAAAAGATTTCTGAATAATGGCCGTCAATTTTCATAAGCATTTCAAAAAATGCTTTCGGTTTTTTGCCTAAAAAATGAGCTGAAACCGTGAACAGTGAATGATCGGTCGTAATAAGCTTATCAAGCCATTGCGTAGTAAATTGTTGCGTATTGGTGCCTAATAGGTGCGCGTACTGCATGAGCACACACGCTCTATCAACCGAAATTGCTTCACGCCCTTTGCATAACGCAGTTACTGCTTGTGCAGCATGCGGTGCGCTCTTATGCAAGCATAACGCTAAAGAAGTAATTGTTTTGCTATCTAATGCTTGAGGAATCACTACGAGCATCGATTCTTTATTGAGGGTAAGCAATGCATCTGCAGGAACAAACAAAGCGATTGTATGCGGCCCTTGATAATCAGCAACGAATTTGAACAACCATTTGCGTGCACGATCAGAAAGGTTTTCGCTATTTTTCAACCAAAAGAACAGTTGTTGGCCCAAAAAGCTGGTCTGAAACTTTGCTTCTAAGAATGAGCTATCGTGTTCTGCACAGTCGATGACTTCAAACGGCACGTGTGCTGCTTTTAAGCGTGAACCCACAAGAGAGAAAAAGAGCAGCGGATACTCTGATCCCTGAAAAGCAATAACCCTATATCGAGTCAATGATTCAGGATTTTTGAGCATATCTAATAGTTGAATAAAGGTCATGAATAACTCTGATTATAATGCACCAAAATCATGGTTTAATAATAGCAGATGTGGGGTGGGGTGAAAAGAGGTGAGATGTGAG
>CAYUYG010000486.1:0-1517 GCA_964449125.1 uncultured Coxiellaceae bacterium
ATAAACATAAACCACCATTTCATTTTCCGCGATGCCCGTGCCCGTTGATTCTTCCTGTTCTTTTTCGGGGATACTTTCTTCCAGATGTGAGCAAAGCGCATTTAATCTATCGCGGATAAAACGGAATTTATCACCAACTTTGTATTTGTCGCGCAGGGAAAAATCGGTTTGTACAGCGTCGCGAATGAGCTGTAAAAGTTTTTCGTTCGACTCTTTATTGCCGGTTGACATAATCAATTCTGTCTTTATCTCTGTAGTGATGGTGGCGATTGTTTTGCGTCGGTGGACATTGCGACGGTCATGATTTGATTACAATCTTCGGCTATTTTAGTTAAAACTTCAGAAACATCTAGCAAATATTGAATGGATGGATTCGGCATACCCGCTTTATCGCCAGGCGCTGCATTTTGCAACCCCACCCCCAAGGCTGTCGCCTGCTTGGCAATCTCAAGCAGAGAGGATTTAGCTGATGCTGCAAAAATAGCTGTGTCACTCATGATTACCACCACTCCAGGTTGGGATTGGTCACTCTCTCTTATAAGCATAGCACAGTCACTCTTATTGTAATGAAGCCACTTTTCAGCTTATCACGACCATGCTTAAGGAAATGTTATTCAGTAGCCGGGCTAATAATACCTAGTCTTTCGTTTTCCGAAATTTGATAAGCGCGCCGCTGCATATAAGCACTGCGCACAAACGCATATTTATCCACCGCCGCCTCTTCCATAATGCCCTGAAATTTAAGGAGTTGCGCCCGCTTGTCAATCACCCCCACGCCGTAGATAGCCGTACGGGTGGCCCATGGGTAAATGTATGGGTAAATCGCGAAACCATAATAATCGACCGGAATCCCGATGCTATCTCGCACCGTATAAGGCCCAAACAAGGGGAGTACTAAATAGGTGGTCTTTTTATACCCCCAGCGATTGAGGGTCAAACCAAAATCGTTGGTGTAATAAGGCAATTGCATGCGCGTGGCAACATCAAACAGTCCGCCAATCCCTACCGTAGTATTGACACCCAATCGCCAGACATCATTGGTCATTTGATAAAAATGCGCCTGCAGAATGTCATTCGCGATGACAGGCAGTTCGCCAATGTTGTTATAAAAATTATGGATACCAGCATTCAGGGGCTTGGGAATTATTTTATTGTAGAAAGTAGCGACTGGCACCATCACTACTCTGTCGATCACATCATTGAAGCCAAACATAGCGCGATTAAAACGTTCATGAGGATCCTGAGGGTTAGCAATGACGTGTTGATTATCGGTATAGCCTAATGCGTATCGTGTGACATAACTGAATGCCAGATCAGGAACAAGTGCGGTTAGCGTAAGAATGAAAATAAAAAGATGGCGATACAACTGCCGTGTTGAGTGTTTCATCGTTTTTCCCTGTCAAAACCTATGACACTAATCGTTTAACGTTATACCGGATCGAGACGTCATGCAAGGTTGTCTGATGCGGCTGGACAATCTATGCTGATGACGGCATCCTAACCACTTTTGAAAAGTA
>CAYUYG010000487.1:0-1515 GCA_964449125.1 uncultured Coxiellaceae bacterium
GCAAGATTATTGGCAGCGTACTCATGGCTGCTCTGATGTTGATTGTGGGCATTAGTATTATTGGGGAAGGGATAGGCCCTAATTTGAGTTACCGCGCAGAAGTACATAAAGAAATGGCGCAAAATGCAGGCCAGGCGGTTGTGACAACGGCAGGTATCTGGTTTCATGTCGATAATAATTTTATTCATGTCCAGCGCGTCATTGGGCGACAATTACTTGAGGGGGTGACCCGTTATGAGTTTGACGATGAGCGCCGACTGCAAGCGGCTTATTATGCAAAATCTTTATCTTTCCAACATAATCAATGGCAGATGAATGATATTGTTAAAACATCATTTTATAATGATCGCACCAAAAGTCAGTTTTTTCCGCAAGCTACTTGGGATTTAAAATTCAATCCAAATCTATTAAACGTAGGTCTGGTTGAACCCAATGAAATGTCTCTTCCCAAGCTGGCTAAATTTGTAAACTACCTTGAAAAGAATGGTTTACAAGCGGGTGAATACAAATTCGATTTCTGGCAACGAATTGTCAAACCGCTGGCTTCGCTCGTCATGGTTTTTCTCGCGATTCCTTTTGTTTTGGGCACCATGAGTGCCAGTACGATGGGTTGGCGAATACTGATCGGCATTCTAGTTGGCTTTGCCTTCTTTATTTTAAATGCAGTTTTGGGTCAATTATGTATTGTTTATCAGGTACCTACTATCTTAGCTGCACTATTGCCACCGCTTATTTTTGCGATATTCGGACTTTTTCTGTCACGACAGCTAATCAAAAATTAAACTAGCATTTTTTTCTCGTTCTTGTTATTTATGTCATTTAACTGATTGACTGCTGCTGGGGAGAGAAATAATGCAAAGAAAATTAAAACCAATAAATCCAAGTGCGTTTTTTAGAATTGGCGAGGGAGCGGCAATTTTGACCAGTATTATGGCGCCACCTATGATTCTAAACTCTATTCATGGCAGCTCTAACAATAATCGTTTATTTACAACGCAAACACAGGCTTCCCAATCATCCGGCAATCTACCGAGTCAACCTTCTCAGAATGGTCTCAGGCGGTCCGGGTAAATAAAACTTACTTATAAAAAAAAGACTACATGTTTAAATGTAGTCTTAGTTTTTGTAAACATAACCTTAACAGATTATGCAGGCGTGTTTCGATTTTTTGGCTCTTCCTTAATTTCTTCAAAGCGCGGTGTGCTTGGTGCCGTGCGATTTTGATTAAATAAGGTTGGACTTGAAGCAGGCGTTTTGACTGGCGCAAAGAAACTCAAGAACATTCCAGCATATCTGTCAAAATCAATACCATTGATCATGCCAAATGCGATGACGCTTGAAGCTGCATTTCCCGTCCAACCCTTAGTAAAACCTCTGATGCCAGCCTCTTGCCATACCTGCTTCATAACCTGCCAAGCGGTTTGAGCATGATGAGTGTCAGGATGCGCCTGACTGACTTGCCTTCTACTGACCACTTGTAACGGTGTGGTAATGATGCCACTCATGGTACCGGCA
>CAYUYG010000488.1:0-1514 GCA_964449125.1 uncultured Coxiellaceae bacterium
ATAACTGTGAGAAATATTTTCACGATGCAATAAATTACCGCTATCAGCAAGCACCACTAAAATAGGTTCATTCGCTTTAAAAACATGCATGCCCGCAACAATCGGCGTACCTTCAATAAAACATCCGCGCGCATCAACCGGATTATTAATCGGTAATCGATATTTTGCAGCAACTAAATAATCATCTAACCCATGCGCCGGCGCAGTATGTACATTACCCGTACCCGCATCTGTCGTCACATGTTCGCCCAAAATAATGGGCACTTGGCGATCTAAAAATGGATGTTGCAATAAAATGCCAGCTAACGCCTCGCCTTGCAAATTACCATGCACCTCATAATCATTCACACCATAACGTTGCATTACACTATCAACTAAATCTTTTGCTAACACTAAATAGGTCGATTGACCCTGCAATTCACAGTGAATTAATGCATAAGCCAAATGCGGATGCACGGTAACCGCTTCATTAGCTGGCAGTGTCCATGGTGTAGTTGTCCAAATGGGAACAATAACTCGCGATGAATTTTTTGTTACACCAAATCGTCGGCGCACTTCTTCTGGATCTTTCGCAACAAAACTCACATCAATTGCTGGCGAAGTTTTATCACGATATTCCACTTCCGCTTCTGCTAATGCAGAACCACAAGCGGTACACCAATGCACGGGTTTTTGCCCGCGATGCAAATGGCCATTGGCAACTACTTTGCCTAATGCACGCACCACATTTGCTTCATAACTAAAATCCATCGTTAAATACGGATTTTGCCAATCACCAATAACACCCAAGCGCTGAAAATCTTCTAATTGCAACGCAATTTGTGATTTCGCATATTCGCGACAAGCAGCACGAAATTCTTTTGCTGTTAATTTATCACCAGCTTTACCTAATTGTTTTTCGACATTCAATTCAATCGGTAACCCATGACAGTCCCAACCGGGTACATAAGGTGAATCAAAACCACTTAATGATTTTGATTTAACGACCATGTCTTTGAGAATTTTATTGAGCGCAGTACCTAAATGCGGACGCGCATTGGCATACGGCGGGCCGTCATGTAAAACAAATTTTTTGGTACCTTTTCTTTGGGCGCGTATTTTTCCGTACAAATCCATGGATAACCATTGCTTGAGAATCTCCGGTTCACGTTGAGGGAGATTGGCACGCATCGGGAATTCAGTTTCGGGTAAATTCAGAGTACTTTTGTAATCTTTGTCGCTCATCATTAGACTCTTATTGGCAAATCATCAATTGTAGGGTGGACTAAGTCCGCGTGTCCACCATCTTCTAATCGGCATTTCGGCGAATGGTGGATACGCGAACTTAATCCACCCTACTTTATTTAGACATCCGTTTAATCTGCCCAGCGCCAAACACCGCTTGATTGACGATCGGCGGGTTACCATAATAAATTACCTGGCCAGCACCCGACACCTTAGCATTGAATTTTTTTGTTACATAAACAGTAGCTTTTGCCGCGCCTGCTACATCCAAGCTCACTAACTCAGCTTGC
>CAYUYG010000489.1:0-1508 GCA_964449125.1 uncultured Coxiellaceae bacterium
ATCGGTGAGGTTTTACACGATACGACACGCAAGTGCCGCATGCATAAATTGCATTACGCGAATGGAGTAGTGGTATTAATGAGGCGCGACCATAAGCTGTTTGCTAGATTCGCTATTGCTTGCTCATCGTGACCTTCAGAATCGTCTAAGCCAACGATTGTGTTCGTATTGAAATACGTGTGGCTAACTAAAACATTCGCAGCATTATATATCTGTCCAACGCCATTCCAGCTTGCGCTTGTGTAATCAATTGGTGGAGAAATCTGGTTAATAGGAAGTCCCAAAGGTATGTGACTTACGTTAGCCATATTATTCTCCTAATTTGATTGCGAATTCTGCATTGTGAAGATTAAACCATGAATTCGGATAGCCTTGTGACTGTTGTAGTTTGGAAGCATCTACGTGCTGAAGAAGCAGTAAATATTTAGAATCTTTTTGAAAGATTTTTTGAGCATCCATAGTGGCAGGAACTCTTACATTCACCGTCGTTGTATTGGGGCCTTTTAAAAAATCTACAGTAGCAAAACTGTATTCATAGCTTTTTACAAAACCTACTGAAGGAACCTGCATATCATATGCATGATGCTCGCCCGTATACTTCGCGATTACGATCGTATCGGTGTTACGAAGTGTATTTGATACGACTTCATTGCAGTTAGGTTGAGTTGGGATTGAACTTGATTGTAAAGATTGTGCTGTCGGGGACGGTTTGGGCGGCATCGGAAACTGTGCCATATCCGGAGCTGCAAGGGCAATTTCTGCATAACCTGCAAAAATAATTGGAAGAATTTTCTTCATTTGAACCTCCGTGATGTACAATTCATAGTTGAGACGTTTTTGATAAGTCAAATGTATCGGTGGGGTTTGCTGCCTGAGCAGAAGAAAGCGCCTAACCAACTTTTATAAGCAGTGCTGTATGTAACGTTGACACCGGTTGTTGAAACCCTCCATCCAGATATCAACTCAGATGTTGATACGGTGGTCATATAGGCTCCTTTATTTTTGAGCTTTGATAATAGGAACTATTTGTTCTTTAGCGTTTAGCACGAAAACAGCGTATATTGTTTTCTTTAGCGTTGTTAAACCTGATACCTTATATGTGCTGCCAACATTAAACTGCTCTGGAGTTTCACTCCCTTTGTCGATAACGGCAATTTTGGCAGGCAGTATTGCAGATGCGGTAATGGGGGTGACTACCTCAAAAACATATCGTTTGTAGCCTCTTTCGATTTCTATTTTTTTCTTCATTGCTTGGCAGCTGGCCGAATTTGAGAAACAATCAACCTCAGTTGGGATATTGGCACCAATACCTTCTAGTTTGCCGATAAATGCGATTGGACGTTCAATAGGTTTGTTGGTCGTTGCATAAGAATTATTGGATGTGTTGGGGGTGGCTAAGTTTTGGGCAACTGCGTATGTGCTCATTAAAAATACGAATCCTACTAATATAGCCTTCTTCATTTCATTCTCCTTTATTTAAGAGAGATGACTTCCGCGTTAAAAATATC
>CAYUYG010000490.1:0-1505 GCA_964449125.1 uncultured Coxiellaceae bacterium
GCCCGTATGGCGCTCCATTTCCATGTTTAATCCCGTGTTGGATATGGTAGATACGTTTCGATACGGTTTATTAGGCGTCTCTGATCTCAATGTGTATCTTGGTTTTAGTCTCGTCACGACTTTATTCATTATTTTATTTTTTTGGGCGTGGCGTTTATTAAATAAAGGCGTGGGCATTAAAGTATAGGTTTTTTCGCTATTTACAAATGTCTTCTGCCCCATTAACCTTCTTTATAAATAGACTAACAAGGATTCGTTATGATTAAACAAGTTGTTGCCATCGTTGCGCTCAGCATCGCCATCATTCTCGCCATGTCCTATGCCCAACAAGCATTGCAGTTACTACTGAATGCACATGAATGGATTTCACAAGCATTAACAGACGTTTTTTCGGTCGGTCAAACCGGAAATCTTGTCAGAGGATTATTGGCCTTGTTAGCTATTCCAGTATTAGTTGGACTTATTCCAACGCTGGTTTACTGGATGGTCAGGCGGCATTGGTTTCCGTATTTCATGGAAATCGTCTGGGTCGTCTGGTTAGTTCAAGCTGGCGCGCTCATTGTCATGTATAAGGTGGCGGTTTAATTATTTACGGATGGATGTACTATCGTTGGGCTTCGTAAACTCAGCCCAACCTACTTTTTCTTTCTGCCTTCCCCTTTTAGGGGAAGGTGGTGACGGATATAGATTTCAACAATAATACGCTGTCTTCACCATAATTTTCGCGGTCCATCCCATCGTGGTTTTCGCAAACATTGGCAATTCTAATGCACCGGCTGCGATCGCTTCATTGCGATGTTTGGTTTCATCTTCTTCCATCTGCCGCAAGATCTGATAACTGCGCGCATCCTCAACCGGTAAGAGTTTTAAATGTCCGTGCAAATGATTAATGACCTGTCGTTCCGTTTCTGCCACAAAACCCAGACTCCAGCCATCCCCAATTAATCCAGCCATCATCCCTATGCAGAACGAACCCGCATACCAGAGTGGTCCAAGATAACTAGTGTGACTGCCCAATTCATCGAGACGCTGCTTGCACCAAGCTAAATGATCACCTTCCTCGATTGCTGCCTCACGCATTTTTTCTTGAACAGCGGGGGATTTTGAAACGACACCCTGACCATGATAAAGCGCTTGTGCACAAATTTCACCGGCATGATTTATACGCATCAAGGCCGCGGCCTGTTTGCGTTGGACATCAGTTAATGGTTCTTGATCGATATGAGCACTCGGGTAGGGTTTGCCGCTGGTTTGCGGCTGATTAGTCAATGTCCGGATAGTCTGGTCAAATCCCAGGCATAAACGGTCAAAAAAAGAGTAATGGCGATTTTTTTCCATGTCGTAATCCGCAATTAAAACAAACGTATTGCGGCACAATCAACTACACTAGTCAATGACAGCAAAGTGATTAGGCTATTTTGCGTAAATAATAATACCCAACAACCCCTGCCACAGTAAGCGCGGCGATGCCAGCACCAAATAACGCATAATTTGAAAATCCACTC